>NZIN01000031.1 GCA_002689905.1 Rickettsiales bacterium | reverse complement strand
TTATTTATCAAACTTAATGCTTCTGCAGAGTATTCTGCGATGTCTTCATTTAAAATATATTCTAACCCTTCTTCAATATCTTTTATGTTTTCAGCTCTAACTTTAAATACATTTATTAATTGTTTAATTTTTATTTTGTCATAACTTTTAAAAACTTCAGATAACCTATTAAATAACTCTTCTTCTGTTAAGTTTTTAAAATAGTTAGCATTTACATTTTTTAATTTAATTGCATCAAACCTTGAAGGAGATTTTCCTATACCTTTTAAATTAAACAGTGATATTGCCTCATTTCTCGTAAATAACTCTTTATCTTTATAACCCCAACCAAGTCTCAATAAATAATTATTTAAAGCTTCTGGCATCATATTTTCTTGCTTATAATTTAAAACACTTTGTGCTCCATGTCTTTTGGATAGTTTTGAGCCATCTGAGCCATAAATAAGTGGAATATGAGCGAAATTAGGTTTTTTAAAGTTTAATAAATTATATAATATAATCTGTTTAAAAGTATTTGTTAGATGATCATCTCCTCTAATTATATCTGTAACTTTCATGGTATTATCATCTACTACTACGGCTAACATATAGGTAGGTGTATTATTAGATCTTACTATAAGGAAATCTTCAATAGTATTATATTTTACTTTGATCATGCCCTGTATTTTATCAGATAGCTCTATGTGGCCACTTTTAGGAACTTTTACTCTAATGACAAATTTTTTTTTTAAATCTTCTTTTATGCTTCTACATTTACCACTATATTTATAAGGAATTTTCTTTTTAATAGCGTCTTCTTTTTCTTTTTTTAATTCATCTTTTGTACAATAGCATTTATAAGCTAAATCCTTGTGTAATAGTAAATTTGCAAATTTCAAATGTTCATTTACATTTCTTCTTTGATAAAAAATAGTGTCATCCCAATCTAGTTTTAGCCATTTTAAAGAATCGCATATTTCTTTAGTATATAAAGCTTTAGATCTTTCTATATCAGTATCTTCAATTCTTAATAAAAATTTGCCAGCATTATTCTTTGCATACAACCAATTAAATAAAGCAGTTCTAGCTCCTCCTAGGTGAAGGGATCCTGTAGGGGACGGAGCAAATCTTGTTATTGTAGTCATAAGTTTAGTAGTTTCTAATTATACCTACTAGCTTACCTTGAATTATTACTCTTCCTAATCCAAAAATTCTAGTTTCGAATTTTTTATTAGCAGGCTCTAATGCAATAGAATTAGTTTTTCTTCTAAGTCTTTTTAAGGTAGCTTCTTGTCCATCTATTAAGGCAACTACTATATCTCCGTTGACTACTTCAGTAGTTTTTTCTAACACAGCTATATCACCATTAAGAATACCGGCATCAATCATAGAATCACCTGATACTTTTAGTGCGTAATGTTGATTGCTATTTTTTATCATATCTGCTGGAACATCTAAATTTCCTTCTGAATGTTGAATAGCCTCAACAGGAGTTCCTGCTGAAATTTTACCATAAATGTATACTTTACAATTATTTTTATTGTTTACAATAGAAGGGGTTTTATAATTTGTATTCATACTATCTTCTTCCTCTAGTATTTTTATCGCACGAGCTTTATTATGTAATCTCTTTATAAAGCCTCTTTCTTCTAAAGAGCTAATTAATCTATGTACTCCTGATTTAGATTGCAGTCCTAAATACATACGCATTTCATCGAATGAGGGCGACACTTTATTATTAGTTAAAGCTTCTTTTAAATAATCTAATAATTTTGCTTGCTTTACTGTTAACATAATTATGTTCTACTTTAGTTCTTTTGTTATGTCAAGTTTATTAAATTCCGCAACTCAATTCAATAACTTCTACTTTTTTATATTTACATAATTTTTGATGAGCCATTACTTTAACTAAACAGTTTGATGACGATAGTGTTTTAAGCAATGAACTATCTTGTTCAGAAAATACTTTTACATATTTTATATTTTTTTTAATATAGATCACACCTCTGTAATAGGCTTCTCTATTACTTTTATTAAAAAGATCATTATCTAAAATAGCTATACTATTTTTTTTAATTTTAGAGTTTAGAGAATTCATTTTTTTAATTGCTTCTAATACAAAAATTATAAAACAAACATAACTTGAAACAGCGTTTCCAGGTAAGCCAAAAACAGGTATTTTATCATATAACCCGAATAATAGCGGTTTGCCGGGTTTAATTTTTACTTTCCAGAACTTAGTCAGCATACCTAAATCTTCTAATGATTTTTTTATTAAATCCTTTTTTCCAACTGATACACCACCTGTAGTTATTATTAAGTCTATATTTCTAAGTTGCTTCATACTTTTTTTAATTAATAATTCGTCATCTCGAATTATTTTTAGTATCTTGCATTCTGATGCAGTAATTTTGATAAGTTCTTTGATAACATACAACGAAGATGCATAAATTTGACCACTATTTAACTTATCACCAGCAGCAACTAATTCGTTTCCTGTAGCTATAACTGCAATATTTGGCTTTTTATACACAACAACCATTTTAATTCCTGAGGAGATCAATAAACCTATATCTCTAGCAGTAATTTGATGATTCTTTTTTAATAAAACTGAATTCTTTTTATAATCTTGACCTTTTTTTCTAATATAGGTTTCATCTACACTAATATTATTTATAGATATATCCTCTTTGCTAACTTTTTTTATCTCTTCCTGTATAATTACATATTTGCTTCCTTTAGGAACTTTACTTCCTGTAAAAACTCTAATTGCTTGATTTTTTTTCAGTTTATAAGTATTTGAATCTCCTGCAAATATTTCTTCTATAACTTGATAATTATTTTTATTAATTTTATTTACTGCATATCCATCCATTGAAGACATATCAAAAGGGGGACTGTCAATCAAAGATTTAACAGGTGATGCTAGAATTCTTCCTATAGAATTAGTCGTGTCTATTTTTTCACTTTTTATTTTTCTTACTGTAGATTTTATAACAGATAATGCTTGCTTTACACTTATCATTTTTTATTAAAGGTTCCAGACTTCCCACCACTTTTATGGGTCAACATAATTGCATCTAAATGCATTTCTTTATCTACAGATTTGCACATATCATAAATAGTTAAGGCGGAAATTGAAACTGCCATAAGCGCTTCTATTTCGATTCCAGTTTTATTGCTAGTTTTACATGAGGATAATATCTTTATACTATTTGATCTATTGTTTATCTCAAACTCTATATTAACAGCTTCTACACCAATTGGATGACATAATGGTATAAGGTCACTTGTTTTTTTTGTGCTCATTATTCCAGCAATTCTAGCTATAGCTAAAACATCGCCTTTTTTATGGGCTCCTTTTTTTATCATCTCTAAAGTAGTTTTTTTCATATAAACATGACCTTGAGCTTTAGCTATTCTTGTAGTAGTCTTCTTTTTTGAAACATCTACCATTTTAGCAGCCCCCTTATTATCAAAATGAGTAGATTTCATAATTGTATATCTTTGTTGTTAAGCTGATAACTTGAGAATTTTAAAAGTTCATGCTTTATGTTTTCATTTCTCATAAAATGTTCACCTATTAAAAAATTACTAAACCCTTCATTTACTAATATTTGAAATTGCTCAAACGAACTAATTCCACTTTCACATATTAGATTATTTTTAGCGCATTTGTCTGCTAAACTTATTGCATGGTTTACATCAACATTCATATTTTTAAGGTTTCTATTATTTATGCCTAATAAAATATTTTCTTTCATGTAATAGCTATCAAAGTTTTCTTTTCCATGAACTTCAACAATAACATCTAAGTCTAATTCATTAGCTAAACTTATGTAATTATCAATAGTAAGTTTATCTAAAATCTCTGATATCAGCAATATACAATCAGCGCCAATTATTTTACTTTCAAAAATTTGATACTCAGAAACAATAAAATCTTTTCTTAAAATTGGAATAGTAGTTGCATTTTTTGCAGCTATAAGATCTTCATTTTTTCCTAAAAAATATTTGTTGTCTGTGAGCACCGATATGCATGCAGCATTACCTGATTCATATTTTTCTGCAATCTTTATTGGATAAAAGGACTCCTTTATTATACCTTTTGAAGGACTGGCTTTCTTTATTTCAGCAATAATTGAGAGTAAATTTTTATTAAAATTATTATTAATTTTTTTTATAAACCCTCTTGACCTTGATGTGTTAACAACTTCTTTTTCTAATTCTTTTTGATCTTTTTTATTTTTAAGAAATTCAACTAATTCTATTTTATGGTTATAAATTTCTTTTAAGGTTACTTTCATTTTGGACACTGGTTTTTTAATTGAATTAATTTGTTAAAAGCTTTTCCATTATCAAGGTTTTTCTTTGCAAATAAAATACCTTGTTTTAAATTTTTACATTTATTCGTTAGAACTAATATAGCAGCTGTGTTTAAAAGGACAATTTCTTCGTAATAAATATTTTTATTTTGTCTTTTGAAAAGTAGCAAAATTTCATTAGCATTATATTTTGAGTTTTTACCTCTTAGATAACTATTTTTAGATTTTCTTAGACCTAGTTTTGCTGGATCTATTTTAAACCTCCTAATCTTATTATTATTTACTTCTACAACATCAGTAATAGTAGCAGTGGTAATTTCATCTAGACCATCTTGACCATGAACTACCCATGCTTTTTTAATTTTTAGTTCTTTTAAACATTTAGCAATAGGCAATAACCATTTAGAAGAGTAAACACCAATTAATTGTATATTTGCTCCTGCAGGGTTAAGTAAAGGACCCAATAAGTTAAATATAGTAGGTATCTTTAAAGTAGATCTAACTTCAGATACATTTTTCATTGCTTTATGGTAGAGGGGTGCCATTAAGAAACATAAATTTATTTTTTCTAGTGAATTTTGTACAGTTTTTATAGGAGCATTAATATTTACTCCAAGTTTTTCTAGTACATCTGATGATCCAGAGTTTGATGATACAGATTTATTCCCATGTTTCGCAACTTTTATTCCGCAGGAGGCGGCTAATACCGCAGTAGCTGTTGAGATATTTAAAGTATTTTTTTTATCTCCGCCTGTTCCACAAGTATCTATGATATTTCCCTTAGTATTTATTTTTAAACACTTTGATCTTAAAACCTGTACAGCTGCTAAAAGCTCATTATGTTTAATTCCTTTTAATGATAAAGCGACCAAAAAACTTCCAATCTCTATATTTGAAACTTTTCCTGACATTATTTCTTTGAAAGCTTGTTGAGCTTCATGTTTAGTAAGATTTTTTTTATTATATACTTTAATAAAGTATTGATTAAAGCTCATTATTTTTCCTTTTATTTAGGTTGCATATATTTATAAAGTTTTTAAAAAAAACTTTACCTTTCTCTGTCGCAATACTTTCAGGATGGAATTGAAGTCCATATATATTCTTATTTTTAATTTTTATTGCCATAATATTATTACTCTTAGTCTTTGCAGAAACTTCAATACTTAAAGGTAGAAGTTTCTTAGATACTTCTAAAGAATGATATCTTGTAGCTATAAATTGATTAGATACATTTTTTAAAATATTATTTTTTTTAATGATATTTATTATATCAGTTTTACCATGCATTACTTTTTTCATTTTAATTATTTTAGCTCCAAAACAGGCAGCTATTGCTTGGTGTCCAAGACATATGCCCATCATAGGTATGATTCCTTGATAAATATTTATTATTTTCATCATTTCACCTGCATTTTCAGGTTTACCTGGACCAGGTGAAAATACTATCCCATGATATTGTTTATTATTTATATCAATTATATTTAATTTATCATTTCTTTTAACTTCTACTTTTACATTAAAACTAGATAAATAATGATAAATATTCCAGGTAAAACTGTCATAATTATCTACTAGCAAATACATGTATTAACTATTATACGATAATTCAGCAGCTCTAAATAATGCAGCTGATTTATTAACTGTTTCCATATATTCACTTTCAGGAATACTATCTGCTACTATTCCTGCACCAGCTTGAACAAACATCTCATTATTTTTTACTACAGCTGTTCTTAAAACTATACATGTTTCCATATCACCATTAGCTGAAAAATAACCAACACAGCCAGCATATATACCCCTTGATTCAGGCTCCAATTTATTAATAATTTCCATAGCTCTTATTTTAGGAGCTCCTGAAACTGTCCCTGCAGGAAAACCAGACATTAAAATATTAACAGCATTTTTTGTATTTTTTGCTATACCAATTACATTTGAAACAATATGCATAACATGGCTATACAATTCTACTTTCATTCTTTCAGTAACTTTTACTGAATTAATTTTTGACATTTTACCAACATCATTTCGTCCTAAATCTAAAAGCATTAAGTGTTCAGATATTTCTTTTGGGTCAGATAATAAATCTTCTTTAAGCTTTTTATCTTCATTAATATTTTTACCCCTAGGTCTAGTTCCAGCAATTGGTCTTATAGTTATTTTTTTATTTTCTAGTTTAACAAGTATTTCTGGACTAGAGCCTATAATTGAAAAGTTACTTTTTTTTTCATCTTTCAGGTTCATATAAAATAAAAAAGGAGAGGGGTTTAAACTTCTTAAGGACCTATATAACTCAAATGGTGGAAGTAAATATTGTGTTTTAAACCTTTGAGATAGGACGACTTGAAATATATCACCTTCAAAAATATATTCTTTTGCTTTTTTTACCATTTCAATAAAGGTACTTTTTTTGATATTAGAAACGGGTTTAGTAAATTTCTTTAATGGCTTCTTAAAACTATAATTAAGTGGTTTTCTCAAAATTACATCTATTAAATTTCTTATAATAATATTAATTTTTTTATAATCATTTTTAAACTCATTTTTTTTATCAAACCAATAAGGACATATTAAAGTTACTTCATTTTTGATATCATCAAATATAGCTAGTACAGAGGGTCTTATAAAAAATCCATCAGGCAGATCTATTTGATTTTTTTTTCTTTTAGGTAATTTCTCATAATGTTCAATAGTTTCATAGCCTAAGTAGCCTATTAGTCCAGCAGACATAGGAGGTAGGTTAGTGGGTAACTTAATTTTTGAGTCTTTTATTAAACTTTGTAAGCTAATTAATGGTTTCTGTTGTTCTTTTATAAATTCATTATTCTTTTTTAAAGTCTTTTTATAAGCTATTCCATTTACGCATTTCCATATAACATCTGGATTAAATCCAATAATTGAATAACGTCCTCTATGAGTGCCATCTTGTACTGACTCCAAAAGAAAACTATTCTCTTGTTGTTTACATAATTTTAAATAAGTAGAAACAGGCGTATCTAAATCTGATTTAAAGGTTGTCCAAATAATCTGATTTTCTTTTTTTTTAATTTTTTTTAAATATTCATTTAAATTAGGAGATATATTAATCATGTTAAAATGAATTTAGAAAACTCTCATTTATAGAACTTTTTCTTTTAGCTTTTAAATCTATTAATAATGCATTCAATATATCATTATCGATGCTATTATCTATACTAATTCTAACATTTTCGAGCTTAGTACTTATTGTAGTATCTAAAAAATCATTGCTTTGATTAGTAGGTCTAACAAAAATAAATTTAGTGCTGTCTATTTCAATAATTTTTGAAAATTTGTTTAGTGGTGTTTTAAAAATAACATCTTTAATTTTGGGGTTTATTTTTTCTCCTAACCTTTGATCCATAGTAACCCATTCTGTTTTTGTTAATTTAAATGATTTAGTATCAGTATTTTGATTCTTTATTAGTTTACTATACAAATCATTAGAAATTTTCATAGCCTCTTGTCTTTTAATTCTATTGTATATACTCTCAGTTACTTCTTTTTTAGATTCTGCTAAGGTTTTTGGTTTTGATTGGATTATTTTATCTAAATAAATGAACAAGAGAGAAGCATCACCATTCTCAATAGGATCAGATAATTTACCTTCTTCCAAATTAAATATTATTTTCACTAAATCTTGCTCTTCTATATATATTTTTTTTTCTTTTAAGCTAGTCATGTCATTTAGTGTTAATGCATTAATTTTCAAATTAGTTAAGTTAGAAAGTTTTAAAGAATTTTCTAGATCATTGGATTCTAAAAATTTCTCATAAAATAAATTTGCTTTTTCATATACTCTTTCGCTCAAGGTTGAGTTTTCTAAATCTTTTCTTATTTCTTGTTTAGCATTTTGAAAGTTTATATTGCTTTCTGGGACGATCCTTTTTACATAAAGTACTTTCCATCCAAAAGAAGTTTCTATTGGATCTGATAAAACTTGTTTTTTTAGTGAAAATGCAACTTTACTAGTTTCTATATCAAGCTCATTTTTACTAATTAAACCAAGTGAAATATCTTCCTCTATTAAACTATTTTCATTAATATAATTTTTAATATCAAAATTATTTTTATATTTAATTTTAAAGTTTTTAACTTCTTCAGTGTTATCAAAAATTAATTGATAAATCTCTCTCTTTTCAGGAGTGAAATAAGCACTTTTATTTGCATTATAGATTTTAAGAATATCATCATCACTAAAGGTTAAACTTTTTTCTATATGTCTTTGATCTACAAATATAAGATTAATATTTCTTTTTTCAGGCTTTAAAAGTGAAAGTTTAATATCATCATAATGTTTTAAAATTTCTTTTTCTGATATTTTCTTTTTAATTATCATAGCTGAAGTATTAATCTCATAAACTTCAGCTTTTCTAACAACATCTCTCTTTTCTTTAATATTTTTAGCTACTACATTCGGCACATTAATTGAGTTACTTATAGTTTTAATAAAAACATCGTTTACTAAATTTTTTTCACTTATCATTAATATTTCTTTTTCAGAAATTTTATTTCTACTTAAAAAGTAATTAAAATAATCCTTATTAAAAACACCTAACCTGTCATGGAAGTTTTTATTTTGAAATATAGTCTTTTTAATATATTTTTCAGAGGCAATAACTCCTAATTCATTTGACAATTGATTAATATATTCATTATTTATTAAATTGTTAAGAACTGATTTGTGTATTCCTAATGATTTAATCAATTCTTCAGATACAAGTTCATCATTGTTTTGTCTTAAACTATTTATGATTGTTTGATATTCTAAATTAAAATCATTTAATTTAATTTTAGACTTTCCAACGGATGCAACCGTGGGGTTAGAGTTTCCATTAAATATATCACCTATGCCCCATACAGCAAAACTTAGAGCTATAAGCACTATAAGCGACTTAGTCCCAAGGTTTTTTATAGACGTTACTATTTTTTTTAACATAATAATATACATATTTAACATTTTTGTATAAATATAAAACAATTAATTTATAAATTTTTAAAGGTATTAATGAATTGAAATTTTTAGTAGCAAATTGGAAGATGAATAAAAGCTTTGATGATGGGTTAAAGACTATACTTGAAATTAACAAAGAAATTAAAAATAACAGACGAAAAAAATATATATTCTTACCGCCAGTGCAGTCTACTCTTTTCTTAAAAAACTATATTTCTGATAATAGAATTTTATTTGGAAGTCAAAATTGCAGCCATTTTAACAATGGAGCTTACACAGGAGAAATTTCAGCTGAAATGATAAAAAAAATAGGCTGTAAATATATTCTAATAGGCCATTCGGAAAGAAGAGGTTATTTTAATGAGCAGGATGATGTATTATTTGAAAAAGTCAGAAGAGCAAATGAGCAAAATCTTAAAGTTATTTTTTGTGTAGGAGAAAGCATAGATAATTACAACAAAAATATAAGTGCAAAAGTAATCATACAACAATTATCAAGAGTGTTTGATAAAACTACAAAATTTAAGAATCTTTTAATAGCATATGAACCAATATGGGCAATAGGAAGTAGTAAAACTCCAAAAATGAATGAAATAGAAAATATTCATTTAGAAATAAAAAAGATTATGAAGAAAAAATATAAGCTTCCTAATATTCCTGTTTTATATGGTGGCTCTGTAAATTCAAAAAATTCGTCAGAAATTTTTTCTCTTAAAAGTGTTGATGGTGGATTAATTGGAGGGGCATCATTAATTGCTAGTGAATTTTGCAAAATTTATGATACTCTATAATTTAAAAGGAAAAACATGTTTAATTTATTTTTAATACTCCATGCTATTCTAGCAATAACACTAATAATTATCATTTTAGTACAGAGAAGTGATGGGGGTGCTCTAGGTGGTATCGGAGGAGGAAGCTTCTCAGGTATGCTAACGGGAAGGAGTTCTGCTAACTTTCTTACAAAACTTACAGCCGTCGTAGCAGCTCTTTTTTTAGCAAATAGTCTTTTATTAGCAATATTATCGGGAAACAACAAAAATAATTCAATTGTTAATGAAACTGTCATTGAAGATTTAATCGAGGATGATAATAAAGGAGACAGAAAACCAATTGTACCTGATACGGAGTAAATTGTTATATTTAAGAATACCAATTTTAAAACTAAAATAATTTTCATTACGGGAGGTGTTGTCTCGTCTTTAGGAAAGGGTTTAACCGCTGCATCATTAGCTACAAACTTGCAGTCTAGAGGTTTTAAAGTAAAACTTAGAAAACTTGACCCCTATTTAAATATTGACCCTGGAACAATGAATCCTAACCAACATGGAGAGGTTTTTGTAACTAAAGATGGAGCAGAAACAGATCTTGATTTAGGCCATTACGAGAGATTTACAGGAGTAAATGCAACTAAAAATGACAATATTACAGCAGGAAGAGTATATCAAAATGTTATTAATAATGAGAGAAAGGGTAAATATTTGGGAAAAACTGTACAAGTAATTCCCCATGTAACTAATGAAATAAAATATAGAATATGTTATGATTTAAAACATATTGATTTTTTAATAGTGGAAGTTGGCGGAACTGTAGGTGATATAGAAAGCCTGCCATTTCTTGAAGCTATAAGACAACTAAGTAATGACCTTTCAAATAATCAAACAATATTTTTGCACCTTACACTTGTACCGTATTTAAATGCAGCAGATGAACAAAAAACTAAACCTACTCAGCATTCTGTTAAAGAGCTAAGAGAAATTGGTATTCAACCTGATATACTTATCTGTCGGTGTGAAAGAAATATATCAAAATCTGATAAAGAAAAAATAGCGTTATTTTGTAATATTAGTGTAAAAAATATTATTCAAGCTTTAGATGTTAATAGTATTTATGAATTACCTTTAGTTTTAAATAAAGAAGGTTTAGATAAGAGAGTGTTGCTTAACCTTAAAATCAAAACCAAAAAAGACTCTAATCTTAAACACTGGGAGAAAATTAGCTATATAAAGCAAAACCCTAAGTATTCGGTAGATATAGGCATAATAGGAAAATATATTCAACTTAAAGATGCTTATAAATCTTTGATTGAAGCTTTAAGCCATAGTGGCATAAAGAATGTAGCAAAGGTTAATATTAATTGGATTAATTCAGATAATTCATTTTTATCAAAAGATCAGTTTAAAAAGTTAAATGGAATATTAGTTCCAGGCGGTTTTGGTGAAAGAGGAATACTGGGCAAAATTAATTCTATAAAGTATGCTAGAGATTTTAAAGTGCCTTTCTTGGGAATTTGTTTTGGCATGCAGTTGGCAGTTATTGAGTATGCAAGAAATGTTATAGGTATAAAAAATGCTAGCTCTAGTGAGTTTAATGATGGCGGAAAAGATAATATAGTAGGCTTAATGACTGAATGGATCAAAAACGGTAAGCAAATAAAAAGAGACCTT
>NZIN01000030.1 GCA_002689905.1 Rickettsiales bacterium | reverse complement strand
TTTTTACTCCTCCTCCTTTACCTCTTCCACCAGCATGAATTTGAGCTTTTACTACCCATTTATCTGAACTAACTTTTTTTGCTACTTCAATAGCTTCAGAAGAATTAAATGCAATTTCTCCTTTTAAAACATTTATCCCATAAGAGTGAAATAATTGCTTGGCCTGATATTCATGAATATTCATATTAATCTAGTTTGCGTTTAATTTTTTTTACTGTATCAACAAGCTTTTTAACTGAGTTGACTGACTTTCTAAACATTGTCTTCTCTCTTTTATCTAACTTTATTTCTATCACTTTTTCTACTCCCTTGCTACCAATTATTACTGGCACTCCAACGTATAAGTCTTTGACTCCATATTCTCCCTTTAAAAAAGCAGCACATGGTAAAATTCTTTTCTTATCTTTTATATAAGATTCAGCCATAAGAAGTGCCGAAGCAGCCGGAGCATAAAATGCTGAACCTGTCTTTAATAAGCTTACTATTTCTCCTCCTCCAGATCTTGTTCTATCTAATATTTTATTAAGTTTATCCTGGCTAATCATTTTCATTTTTACTAAATCTGGCAAAGGGATCCCTGCTACATTTGAAAACCTTACTAAAGGAACCATCGTATCTCCATGACCCCCTAAAACAAAGGCTGAGACATCTTCAACTGATACTTTCATTTCTTCTGACAAAAAATATCTAAACCTAGCACTATCTAAAACACCAGCCATTCCAACCACTTTATTAAAAGGCAAACCTGAAAACTCTCTTAAAGCCCATACCATGGCATCTAAAGGATTTGTAATACATATTACAAATGCATTAGGGCTATATTTTTTAATTGCTTTACCTACTGACTGCATTACTTTCAAATTGATTTCAATAAGGTCATCCCTACTCATTCCTGGTTTTCTAGGAGAACCCGCAGTAACTATTATTACATCAGAATTTTTAATTCCTGAAAAGCTATTAGAACCTTTTATATTAGAGTCAAAACCTTCTACTGGGGAAGACTGAGCTATATCTAAACTTTTACCTTGAGGAATTCCTTTAGCTATATCTACCAAAAAAACGTCTGCTAATTCTTTAACTCCAATTAAATGAGCTAATGTGCCTCCTATATTCCCTGAACCAATTAAACTAATTTTTTGTTTAGCCATTATAAAAATCCTTAGGTTAATTATTCCATTCTCTGGAAGTCATTTCTGAGATTCTAGAAACAGTTCTCTGAGAAGGAATTTGTATTTTTTTTACATCAAACATTTGTAATAACTTTCTTTCACATCTGATATAAATACTATTTTTTTTCTCATATAATATATCTATTAAAATTATAAATCTTCTTATTTCATTAAGTCTATTTCTACCTAATAATGGAATATTATCAATAAAAATTATTTTAAATGTTTCTGCTACCTTAATATAATCATTGGGCGAAAATTTATAAGAACATATAAAATTAAAATCAACAAATACAGAATCGATAATTGTTTCCTTAAATTTAATCTCTCTTCCTAATGAAATAATTTTTTTTTCTTTAGGGTTTTGAGAAATATTAAGCTTACGAAATAATTTATAAAAAATTTTTTTAGTGCAACTATCTAGAGGATGTATAAATTTTTTTGAGGTTTTTATTATACCAATAAACCTTAAGTCTTCTTTATTATTAAGTTCCAAAATTTGCATTCTTTCATTTATTAAATTTATGAAAGGCAAAAATTGACTTCTTTGCAAACCATTCTTATATAATTCTTCAGGATAATAATTTGAGGTTATTATAAAAATCACTCCTTTATCAAAAAGTTGATAAAATAGTTTTGATACTATCATTGCGTCAGCAATATCCAATATTTCTAGCTCATCAAAAATAATTAAACTAAATTTTTTTGATATATCTGAAGCAACTTCATCAAGTGGATTATTTGATTTTTTTTTTCTTTTTAAATTAATCTCTTCATGAACCATTACCATAAACTCCTGAAAATGCACCCTCAAGAATTCTTTTCTAAATTTATATGATTTTATAAATAAGTAAAAAAAGTTAACTAAAAAAGTTTTACCTCCTCCTGGCTTTCCATAAATATAAATACTATTCTTTTTTGCTTTCTTTCTAAAAATATTTAAAACCTTAAATTTACTTTTAATTAAGGTATTAAACAAACTATCAAGACTAATGATTAAATTTGATTGGAAAGAATAGAACTTTATTTTTTTTTTTTAATCTGCTCTTTATAAAAGTAGTAAAATTCTTTGGAAGAACTCATATTAACCTAAAGTAGGCATTGAAAATTGTGCACCACTTCTAATTCCTTCAGGCCACTTTGAAGTAATAGTTTTTGTATGAGTATAAAATCGAATTGCCTCCATACCAAAAGCATTATGCCCTCCAAAGATGGAATTTTTCCAACCTCCAAAACTAAAAGCTGCGACAGGTACAGGTATAGGTATATTAATACCGACCATGCCTATATTAGCCTCACTGGAAAAATTTCTTGCTGTATCACCATCTCTAGTAAATATAGAACAGCCGTTGCCGTAAGGGTTGTTTTTAAGTAATTTCAAACCCTCTTCGTAATTCTCTGCTCTCACAATACTTAAAACTGGACCGAATATTTCTTCTTTATAAATTTTCATATTACTTTTAACATTATCAAATAAACATGGACCTATGAAGTAACCATTCTCATATCCCTGTAGTTTTATATCTCTTCTATCCACTACAAGATTAGCTCCTTCTTCTATACCACTATCAATAAGACCATTTATTCTATCAAAAGCATCTTTGCTAACTACTGGACCCATATCTGAAGATTTGTCATTATAAGGCCCTACTTTTATATCGTTAATTTTAGGTGTAATATTTTCAATTAATTTATCTGCAGAATCACCAATAGCTACAGCAACAGAAATAGCCATACACCTTTCTCCTGCTGAACCATAGGCTGCACCAATTAAAGCATCTGAAGCTTGCTCTATATCTGCATCCGGCATAATTAACATATGATTCTTAGCACTACCTAGGGCTTGGACTCTCTTATTATAGCTTGCCGACTTTTGATAAATATATGACCCTACTTTACTTGATCCAACAAAACTTATCGCCTTAATATCTTGGTGCTGTATAAGTGCATCAACTACTTCTTTATCACCATTAATTACATTTACTAAGCCTTTTGGTGCTCCTGCCTTTTCAAATAATCTAACTAACTCGATAGAACTGGAAGGATCTCTTTCAGAAGGTTTTAATATGAATGCATTACCACATGCTGTTGCTAAAGGAAACATCCACAAAGGAATCATAACAGGAAAGTTGAAAGGCGTAATTCCAGCACATATACCGAGGCCTTGCTTCATAGAGAATGTATCAATTCCCGGACCTGTTTGATTAGAATACTCACCTTTTAAGAGATTTGGAATACCACATGCATATTCTACTACTTCAATACCTCTTTTTAGAGAACCCTTTGCATCTTCAATTGTTTTTCCATGTTCTCTAGACACCATTTCTGCAATTTTATCAGAGTTATCTTCAAGTAGCTTCTTGTAATTAAACATTATAGAAGCTCTTTTTGCTGGGGTAGTATACCTCCATTCTTCTAATACTTTCATAGAACATTGAATAGCTTTTTCTACTGTATCTAAATCACCTAATGTAACTTTAGAAATTACTTCGCCAGTGGCAGGGTTATAGACATCACCTTTTCTATTTCCACCTTCTTCATTAGCTCCATTGATATAATGTTTTATTAAATCCATTTTAACTCCTATATCATTCTGAAATAAATAAACATTACATAAAAAAAATAAGAAATCAATACAGCAATAACTAACTTTTTATTTAAATACTTTAATAATAAAGATATTAAAATAAATATTAATGAAGAAAAGATTAGATAATAAACATCAACTTTACTCAAAACACCTTTCGTATTTATGGAAGTAATAATTGATGCTGTTCCCGTAATAGCTAATAAATTAAAGAGGTTTGAGCCTAAAATTGCTCCCAAGACAAAATTAATTTGACCTCTAAAAGCAGCAACCATTGATGTAACTACTTCAGGGATAGATGTACCTAATGCTACAACGGTAAGACCAATAATGGCTTGAGAAACTCCTAATGAACTAGCAGTTATAACTGCTCCTTTAACTAAAATTTGAGCACCAAATATTATTCCAATTAAACCCAAAGAAGAAAAAAGTATAGATTTTTTAAAACTTAATTTTTTTTCTAAATCATCAGTCTCAATATTTCTTATACCTTTTGAGGCCTGATATAATACAAAAGCTAAATAAGAAAACAATAAAAATAGCATGGAAAAACCTGAAAGCTTATTAAAGCTTCCAACATAAATAATTATATAAATATAAATTATAGTAGCAATCAAGAGGTAAATATAATCAATAATTTTTAGGTCGCAACTTTTAGGGATTCTTATTAGAAAAGCCAATGGTAGAGCAAATAAAACATTAGCTATATTAGAACCTACTATGTTTCCTAAAGTTATTCCCTCATATCCTTTAATTGCTGAATGCACAGAAATTGCTAATTCTGGAGCAGAAGTTCCAAAAGCTACTAAAGTCAAAGCTATTACAAAAGGCTGAATTTTCATATGCTTGGCTAGTGAGGTAGAACCATTTACTAACCAGTCACCACTAAAATATAGTATAAATATTCCTAATAATAGGTAAAGAAACCCAATCAAGTTTTAGCCAAAATCTTTTTTTTGATTTTAGATATAGCTTTAGCTGGATTTAAACCTTTAGGACAAGTTTTTGTACAATTCATTATGGTATGACATCTATATAGTTTAAAAGAATCCTCTAGACTATCTAATCTTTCTTGGGTAGCTTCATCTCTACTGTCAGCAATCCATCTCCATGCCTGAAGTAAAACTGCAGGACCAAGATACTTGTCTCCATTCCACCAATAGCTAGGACAACTTGTTGAACAACAAAAACACATAATACATTCATATAAACCATCCAACTCTTTTCTTTCTCCTGGAGTCTGTTTGAGTTCTCTCTCTTCTTTTTTTGAGGTTTTTAACCATGGTTCTATCGAACTATACTGCTTATAAATATGTTTCAAATCCGGAACTAAGTCTTTAATTACTGGCATATGAGGCAAGGGATAAATCTTTACTGTACTTTCCATATCATTTACATACTTTGTACATGCTAAGGTATTCGTTCCATCAATATTCATCGAACAACTTCCACAGACGCCTTCTCTACATGATCTTCTGAAAGTGAGAGTGGGATCAATATCATTTTTAATTTTAATTAAAGCATCTAAAACCATAGGTCCCGTGTTACTTAAGTCAACATCATATGTATCTATCCTTGGCAAATCTTTTTTATCAGGATCGTATCTATAAATTAAAAATGTCTTCAAGTTTTTTTTTGAACCACTGCTTTTATAGTGTTTTCCTTTAACTACTCTAGAGTTTTTTGGTAACAATAATTCTACCATTAATAAACTCTTGCTTTGGGTGGAAAAGATTGCACTTCATTTGACATTGCTCTAAGTGTAACAGGTCTACTTCCTATTTTTACTTTATTGTCCTTTAGCCAAGTTAAAGTATGAAACAACCAATCTTCATCATTTCTATCTTTGTAATCGTCTCTAGCGTGAGCTCCTCTACTTTCTTTTCTGTTCTCTGCTGATTTCATCGTAACCATAGCTTGTTGAAGTAAATTTTGCAATTCTAGTGTTTCAAGTAAATCTGTATTCCATATAAGTGATTTATCTTTTGTCTTAATTCTGCTAAATTCCTCCACAACATTACTGATTTGTTCATTACCTTTTTTTAAACCATCTCCCGTTCTAAATACTGCACAATACTTTTGCATTGATTTTTGCATTCTAAGTCTTATATCTGAAACAGATGTGTCCCCTTTTGCAAACCTAATATTATCAAACCTTTCTAAACAATCACTCTCTGAACCTTTGATTTTTGATACAGGTTTTCCATCTGCCTTAAATTCCTTTGCTATATGCTTTGCAACGCTTCTGCCAAAAACTACTAAGTCTAATAAAGAATTTGATCCTAGTCTATTTGCTCCATGAACTGATACACAAGCAGCTTCACCAATTGCATATAAGTTAGGTATGGTAATATCATTTTTACCATCTAAATTAGTTACTACTTCTCCAGTATACTTTGCGGGTATTCCTCCCATGTTGTAATGACATGTAGGTATAACTGGTATTGGTTCTTTGGTAACATCTACTCCAGCAAATATCTTAGCAGTTTCTGAAATACCTGGAAGTCTGTCGTTAATAACTTTTGGATCTAAATGATTTAGATTTAAATGTATATGATCGGACTGACCTCCAACGCCTCTTCCTTCATTTATTTCTATAGTCATTGACCTAGCCACAACATCTCTGGATGCTAAGTCCTTTGCATTAGGAGCATACCTCTCCATAAATCGTTCTCCCTCAGCATTTGTAAGGTAACCACCTTCACCTCTTGTGCCTTCAGTAATTAAGCAACCTGCTCCATATATTCCTGTAGGATGAAACTGTACAAACTCCATATCTTGTAAGGGAACACCCGCTCTTAATGCCATAGCATTACCATCTCCTGTACATGTGTGGGCTGAAGTAGCAGAAAAATAAACTCTTCCATAACCTCCAGTTGCTAAAATTACTTTATGTGCATTAAATTTATGAATACTACCATCCTCTAAACACCATGCCATTACACCTTTGCACCCATTCTTTCCGTCCATTATCAGATCTAAGGCAATGTATTCTATAAAAAACTCAGCTTTATTTTTTATTGATTGTTGGTATAGAGTATGTAATATGGCATGACCTGTTCTATCTGCTGCAGAGCAAGTCCTATTAGCAGGAGGTCCATCTCCTAATTCTGTAGTCATTCCTCCAAAAGGTCTTTGATATATTTTTCCTTCAGTAGTTCTTGAAAAAGGAACCCCATAATGCTCTAACTCAACTACAGCTGGAATAGCTTCTCTACACATATATTCTATAGCATCCTGGTCTCCTAACCAATCAGATCCTTTTACAGTATCATACATATGCCAATGCCATTTGTCTTTTCCCATATTTCCTAATGCAGCGCTGATTCCCCCCTGAGCAGCCACAGTATGACTTCTCGTCGGAAAAACTTTTGTTAAACATGCAACCTTTAAATCATTTTCTACTAATCCTAGTGTTGCTCTGAGGCCAGCACCACCCGCACCTACAACAACCACATCATAATTATGCTCTATTATTTCGTATGCTTTTTTCATTTAATTACCCAATAGTTTTATTATACATAGTATTATAGAAGATAAAATGATCAAAAGTGATATTATACTTACTATTGTGATCAATGATTTTTTTATCCTATTATTATGAATATAGTCTTCTATTACGACAGTCAATCCTAGTTTAAAATGATATGAAGAAATAATAAAAAAAACTGCCATTAAATAATAATTAGGCGCCTTGTTTATCCAGCTAACTTTTTCTAAATAACTTAAATTTATAAAATTTGGAAGACTAATCAAAAACCAAATGGTCAACGGCATTAAAATAACAGCAGTAATTTTTTGATACCACCAATGACTAAGCCCTGAACTTGTTTTATTCTTATCAAATCTTTTAAACATATTATATGACCCAAATTAGAGTGCTCATAATGATAGTACAAAATATTGTGACATAAGCAGAGAAGTAGACATTTTTAATATCAAAACCATAACCTAAATCCCAAATTAAGTGCCTTATACCATTACAAAAGTGATATGATATTGATAAACTATAAAATAATAAAAATAACTTGCCCACAAAGTTGCTAAAAAATATATCTATAAAGTCATAATAACTTTCTCCCGCCAATATAAACAATATATATGTAAAAATGATTATAGTACCAATGGATTGAAAGAAACCGGAAATTCTGTGAGAAATTGACATTATTGAAGTTATTTGAGGCTTATATATTGTTAAATGTGGTGATATTGGTTGAGTTTTTTTATTCATAAGAAGTTACCATGTTTTTTTGTATTAAAGACTCAGCAATTTGTACTGAGTTAAGAGCTGCTCCTTTTAATAAATTATCAGAAACTACCCATAAATTAAACACATTATCTTTCTCTAGGTCTTTTCTTAACCTAGAAACATAAACATAATCTTTCTCTGCACTATCTATGGGAGTGTGATAATGATCATTACTATATACTACACCTTTAGCATTGTTCAAAGCTTCTTCCAATAAGCTAATTTCTATATTTTTTTCAAGTTCAATATATACAGACTCTGCATGACCTGTATAGGATGGAACTCTTACACATGTTGCATTTACTTCTATATCTTTATCTAAAATCTTTTTAGACTCATTAACCATTTTCATTTCTTCTTTAGTAAAATTATTGTCAGTAAAAACATCAATTTGAGGAATTACATTAAATGCTATTCTCTTGGGAAAGTTATTAATTATAGCTTTTTGGTTATTCAATAAACTTTTTGATTGTTCTGATAGTTCATTTATAGCTTTTTGACCAGCACCAGAAACAGACTGATAAGTAGATACAATTATTCTTTTTATTTTATTAACTTTATTAATAGGATATAAAGCTACTAACATTTGGATTGTAGAACAATTAGGGTTAGCAATAATCTTTCTTGTTATATTTTGTAACTTATCTTCATTTACTTCAGGTATTATTAAAGGAATATCCTCATTCATTCTAAAAAAAGAAGTATTATCGATGACATAACAATTATTTTTTTCTGCTTTTATAGCATATTGAGAAGAAATAGAAGCACCTGCTGAGAAAAAGGCAATATCTGTATTTGAAAAATCAAATTTTTCCAAATCTTTAACTATAAAATCTTGATTATTAAAATTTATTTTCTTACCTTCAGATTTTTTAGAGGCCAATAAATGTATCTGTTCAGCAGGAAACTTTCTTTCTATAATTGTAGATAACAGTTTATGCCCTACAGCCCCCGTTGCTCCTACTATTGCTACCCTATACCCCATATTAAATATTTTTTGAAAGGCTGTTAATTTCTTCACTGATTATACTACCCATATCTTTGGTAGAAACCAGTTTAGTTTCTCGTTGATAAATATCCTTTGTTCTGTATCCTTTTTCTAAAATATTTTCAATAGATTGTTCAATTAGTTTTGAAATCTTCTTATTTTTAAAGGATATTTCTAACATCATAGCATATGATAAAATCATAGCAATCGGATTAGCCGAATTATGCCCTGCTATATCAGGAGCACTTCCATGCACAGGCTCATAAAGTGCCTTTCTTTTTCCATTAACTGTATCACCTAAACTTGCTGATGGAAGCATGCCTAAAGAACCTGTAAGTTCTGCTGAAATATCTGACAAAATATCTCCAAATAAATTTCCAGTTACAATTACATCAAATTGCTTTGGATTTTTTACTAATTGCATTGCACAATTATCAGCATACATATGAGATAATGATATATGATTATAATTGTTCTTATGAACTTTTGATATTTCCTCTCTCCATAATATTCCAGACTCCATTACATTTGCTTTCTCTACAGAGTGAACCACTTTTTTTCTTTGATCAGCTATTTCAAAACCTACTTTTCCTAATCTAGTAATTTCATTAGTAGTATAAACTTCTGTATTAATTCCTTTTCTTTGGCCATCTGGTAAATCTTCAATACCTCTTGGTTCTCCAAAGTAAATTCCTCCAGTAAGTTCTCTTAATACAATAATATCCATCCCTTGAACTATTTGACTTTTAAGAGAAGAAGCATCTTTCAAAGCATTAAATACTTTCGCAGGTCTGATGTTAGCATATAAATCTAGTTCTTTTCTAAGTTTTAATAATGCTCTTTCTGGCCTCACTTTAAATGGAAGTTTATCATATTTAGGTCCACCTACAGAACCCAAAATTACTGCGTCAGCTTCTACTGCCCTTTCTAATATATTGTCAGATAAAGGAGCTCCAAAAGCATCATAAGACGCTCCGCCTATCAAACCCTCTTCAATATTAAAGTTTTCATCTAGATTTTGATTAATACTATTAATAACTATTTTAAGAGCCTCGTTAACTTCTGGTCCTATTCCATCTCCAGGCAATAATAATATATTTCCTTTTTTATTTTTCATTTGTTATGTATTTCCAATTATGGAATTTATTTGTATTAGTTTCATAAACTTTTATCAAATCTTTATTTTTTAAAGTAATTTCAATATCATCGTAACCATTTAATAGCCTGTTTTTAATTACTTGATCAATTTCAAATTTAAAAAAGCTATCTTTAACGTTTATATTTTGGTTTACTAAATCTACTGAAAATAATTCTTTATTTTTTGCTAAATACATTAAATCATCAATAATTTTTTTTTCTAATTTAATCAATAATAGTCCATTTTTCAGGGAATTATTAAAAAAAATATCTGCAAATGAAGTAGATATTATACATTCTATTCCAAAATCTAATAAAGCCCATGGAGCATGTTCTCTTGAGGAACCACAACCAAAATTAT
>NZIN01000029.1 GCA_002689905.1 Rickettsiales bacterium | reverse complement strand
GTGCTTTCATTAACATAAGCTACATCAAAGTAAGGTGTAAGCTTACACCTTACTTTGATGTAGCTTATGTTAATGAAAGCACAACTTCAGCTGCTTATAATATAGAGGCAACTACCGACGGTACTGCTTCTGATTTAGCGGCATCAGCACCTGATGGATATGTTACTTATGGTGGAGGTTTAATCCTTAACTTAGCAAGTAAAATGTCAGGTTACGTTTCTGTTTCTGAAACAACAAACAGAAATGATTATTCTGAAACAACAGTTTCTGGGTCTTTAAGACTTAAATTCTAGTTTTAGATAATTTAACTTATTAAATCCTTCCCTTTAATTAGGGAAGGATTTTTTTTACTCCTTGGACTTATATTTTGATCTTTGAATTACTAATATAGTTAGTATAGGAACAACAGCTGTTATTAATATTAAACTTATTATTAAGTTATCTAAATCATCATAATTGGCTTGCTCTGTTATTTTGTTTAATTCAGTTGTTTCAACTTTTCTTTTTATAACAAATATTTTATTTAAATAACTAGTAAACAGTTCTCTAGCTGATAGAGCTAAATTAGTAAATGATGCGAAAACTGCAAAAAATGTTGCTTTATATTTTAAAGGAGCATTTCTAGCAATCCAAGCTAATAGAGGTATCATAGCTACTTGAGATAACGGAGATTCTACGGCTGTATTCAAAACTGCAATAAACCTTGCATCTACAATACCGTATGTAATACTGCTAGTAAATTCATGTAAATCATAATACAAAAACAAACTGGGAAAATAAAGAAGAGAGGATAATATACTTAATATTATGAATAGCTTTGACAAAGAGGTTCTAATCATTAGCTTTCTAAATATTAATATTCCAAGTAATGTTACTGAAGCAGATATTATAGTTAAAAGAGAAAAAAAACTTTGATCAAAGCCTAAAACATCAATTTCAAACCAATTTAATCCAGGACCTGGACCAGGCATAGCTCTGAAAACAAATATTATTATTGCTGTCCCTATAATGGTTGATCTATGTTTAACATCCATTCCTTTTAAAAGCATACGCATTAATATAGAAATTAAGACTAGTGAAGAAATCAGTACTATTTCTCTAGAATAGGTTAATTTTAACGACCCTAGAATAATTGCAAAAATAACAAAAAAACAACTACCAATAAATATTTTATAATCTAGCGAGTTTGAAATATTATTTTTTATAAAACTCTTATTTTTATTAGAATAGTTCCAAATCAAAACACCTATTATTGAAACAAAAGGTACTATTAGAGCAAAAAGATAAATATTTCCATATAATATGCTTACGTCAGTATATTTATCTTCAAGAAAGTTGAATATTAAAAAATTTATCAAACCTACTAAAAGAGAACCAAAAATAATAGCAAATCTTCCATATAATTGAACTAAAGTATGTTCAGCTTTAATTTCTTCATTTATTAAATTTCGAGTATTATTTTTAAGATTAGGCTCTACGGCTTCTACTGTCATTGCATCAGCTACAACATCCTGTAGTACATAACCTACAGGAGTTAAAATAGAACTCAATATAAACCAAGCTTCTACGCTTAAAAGTATTTGCATATCATTTGTATGAACCAATACTCCATACATAATAATTAAGCTAACGGAAATGATAAATGCACCTAAATAAACAAAATAATGCTTAAAATTCCAATATTTATCTATAAGAAAACCAACCGGCATTTTTAGAGACCAAGGAATGCCAGCCCAAAAACCTATTGAAGCAATAAATGCTGCTGATAAATTTAAAAAATCTTTTATAAAGAAAATACCAACTATTCCAGTTATTCCGGATATGCCAGCAGATGCATATATTAATAAAGGAGGAAGATAGATTAATTTAAATTTAGGCATTGTTATCTATTATAAATATCTTTAAATCTCTTTATATCATCTTCTTCTAAATAATCTCCTGTCTGTACTTCTATCATGATTAAATCTTTTTTAGTTTTATTTTCTATTCTGTGAACTTCACCTTTTTTAATAAAAGTAGACTGATTGGCTCTAAGTTTAAACTGCTTTTTTCCTTTAGTAATATTTGCTATCCCTTGAATAACAACCCAGTGTTCAGATCTTTTGAAGTGTTTTTGCAAGGAAATCTTTTGTCCTGGCAAAACAATTAGTTTTTTTACTTTATAACCATTACCTTCTCCTAAGTTAGAAAAAGATCCCCAGGGTCTATTAGATTCGGATTCATATAAGAATTCTTTTTTTCTTTTTTTAGATATTTTACTAACTAATTTCCTTATATCATCAGCATTACTTTTTTTAGAAACTAATGTAAAATCTTTTGTATTTACAATATTAAGGTTTTCAACATCATTTACAATCAGTAAGTTATTGTTAGAGAAAGTAAAACAATTCTTAGAATTAATTTTTTCTACATTACCTATAGAGTCATGAATACTTGATAGCGAATCATAGGTTCCAAGGTCACTCCAGGATATATTTAAAGGTACTACTATTTTTCTAAAATTCTTTTCTAGAATTGCATAATCAAAAGATATAGGTGATACATTGCTCCATGCTTTTTCATCTAAAAATAAAAACTCCATATTTCTGTATGATTTTTCATAACTGACTTTGACTTGATTAAAAGTTTTTTCGGCATATTTTTTAAATAGGTTTTTTAAGTAACTGTTTTTAACTAGCACTATTCCAGAATTCCAAAGAGCATTGATTTGTATTAACTTTTTTGCTTTCTCTTTGTTAGGCTTCTCTATAAATGACTCTACCTCAAATGATTTATTAAGTTTATTACTTTTATTATATGTAATGTAACCATAGTTTTCATTTGGCTCTCTACATTTTAAACCTAAAACTACTAAATGATTATTCATAGCTATTCTTGATGCATGTAATAAACAATTTATAAACTTTTTATCTTCTTTTATATAATGATCAGATGGCAAGAAACATAGGACTTGATCATCTTTGCAACATTGAGTTGAAGCAGCAAATGCAGGGGCAGTATTTTTTGGTTTATCTTCAAGTAGGATTTTATCGTACTTTACATTAACATTTTTAATACTTTTCAATATATTAAATCGCTGATTTTGATTCGATATAATTATGGGTTTATCAAAATTTAAGTTATCAACTCTATTTAATGTTTGTTCAAAAAGGTTAGTGCTATTATTAAAAATATCAAAAAACTGTTTAGGAATACTTTCCCTGGATAAAGGCCACAGTCTTACTCCAGAACCCCCAGACAAAATAATAGGTTTAATTTTCATTATTTATAGAATTGTCTTTTAAATATTTAATAGTATTTATAAGTTTAGTAGTATCGGTTATTCCTCTATATGACATTTTAGTGCCATCGGCCCATTCTTTAGGTTTTTCCAAAAAATTATATAAATTTAGAAGGTTCCAATTTTTATTCAAACCTATCAAGGCTTTTGAATATTTATAATCTTTAATTGAACCTATTTCTCTATTGAACACAGTAGCTAATGACGGTCCTATTTTATTTTTTATAGGTAAATTAAGGTCATGACATGAAGAGCAATTTTTTTTTACAAAGCTTTCTCCCTTTAAAATATCAGCTGTTTTTAATAAATTAATTATTTCAGTTTCAGAAACTTTTTTAGAGGCTATATTTTTACCTTTTTCAATCACATCTATATTTTTTTCTGACGTATGATCTATATAATAAGATACTTTTAAACCTTTTTTATTGTCTTCATGATATAGCAATTCACTTAAGAAAGAGGCCAATAAGTAAACTAAAAAAGCTGAAAGAATAGCGCACAACAATTTATTTGATTCTGAAGACATTTAAATACCTATTATAAATTTAATATCTATATTATTATAATGATTTTATATATAGGTAAAGTTTTAAATCAAAAATATGAATGCTGATACTTTAATAGTAATTCCTATAAGAATGGGTTCAACAAGATTTCCAGGTAAACCTTTGGTTCATATAAAAGGAAAACCTATGATCATGCATGTTTGGAAACAAGCTAAATTATCAAAAAGTGGAGATGTTATAGTAGCTTGCTGTGATAATATAGTTAAAGATTATTTGTTAGAAAGCAAAATACCTTTTGTAATGACAAAAAAAAATTTAAATAGCGGTACAGACAGAGTTTACAAAGCTATGCAGGCTTCTCTGAAAAAAAAGTCATACAAATATGTAATAAATCTACAAGGCGATCTACCTGATATTTCATCTGGTAGTATAAAAAAAATTGCTTCTCTTATAAGGGTTAAAGGAATTAATATTGCGACATTAGTATCAAGAATAAGGGAGTTAAAAAAAATTAAGGATCAAAATATAGTAAAAGTAGCATTAGCGAAAACAGGAAAGTATAATAAAGCAGTTTACTTCTCTAGAGCACCAATTCCTTTTGGGTCTAAAATATTTTATGAACATATTGGGATTTATGCATATACTATTAAAGCATTAAAAATTTTTGTAAACTTGAAAATGGGAGAATTAGAAAAAATAGAATCTTTAGAACAGTTGAGAGCTTTAGAAAACGATATAGAAATAAATATTAGTAAAATAAAAAATGCGCCCTTTAGTATAGATACTCCTAAAGACCTCAAAAACTTTATAAAAATGAAGAGTTAAAGAATGAAAAAAATAGCTTACCAAGGAAAACCAGGAGCATATTCTCACCTAGTCTGTATAAAAGCTTATCCAGATTATGAACCTATATCATGTGATTCTTTTGAGGAAGTTTTTGAAAAAACAGAGTTAAGAGAAACCAATATATCTTTGATACCAATTGAAAACTCTCAAGCAGGACGAGTAGCAGATATACATAATTTATTACCTATGTCTAAATTAGTTATAACAGGTGAGTACTTTCATAAAGTCAGGCATCATTTACTAGGTTGTAAAGGTAGTTCACTGGAATCAATAAAAACAGCTGAAAGTCATTTACATGCGCTTGCTCAATGTAAAGAATTCTTAAAAAATAATAAGATTAAAGCATTAGTAAGTGCTGATACAGCAGGTGCTGCAGAGGATATTTCTGTTGCAAAGGATTTTTCGAGAGCAGCAATTGCATCAGAGTTAGCAGCTAAAATATACAAATTAGAAATTTTATCTTCAAATATAGAGGATGCTATCAACAATACTACTAGGTTTTTAATTATGAAAAAAAAGTTTGAAGAAGACAGAATAAGTAATGTTGATTATATTACTAGTTTTATATTTCAAGTTAGAAATATACCATCAGCTTTATTTAAAGCTTTAGGAGGTTTTTCTTCAAATAAGATTAATATGTTAAAATTAGAAAGTTATATGTTAAAGGGATCTTTTAAAGCCACGCAGTTCTATGCGGATATACAGGGTCATCCTGAGGATGAAAATGTTAAGCAAGCTTTTGAAGAGTTAGGGTTCTTTTCTAAAGAAGTAAAAGTTCTTGGATTCTACCCAGCATCAAAACTTCGTGAATGAAATTACTTAAGATGTAATCCAATAATTTATAAGAGAGTAGGCAATCGCATATTTTCTGGGTAAAATAATTTTTTTTTGCTGACTAAGTTCTTTTAATTCATTTTTTGTAACCCAAATAGCATCCTCAATTTCATATTCATTTATTTTTAGTTTAGTAGAGTTAGTATGTGCTTGAAATCCTATCATTAAATTATTTGAAAAAGGCCAAAATTGAGAAAAGAGATACTTTATTTTATTAATTCTTAATCCTACTTCTTCATAAGTTTCTCTTAATACAGTATTTTCTAGTGACTCATTAAATTCACAAAATCCAGCTATGCAAGAGTATAAGTTTTGTTTCCAATTTTTATTTCTAGCTAGTAAAATTTTATCTTTGTGTCTAATTAGAATTATTACAGTCGGATCTAATCTAGGATAAATTTTCATCTTGCAAATTAGGTTTTTACAGGTCAGAGAGTTTTCTTTACTACTAAAAGATGTTTTTACTCCACATTTTGAACAATATTTATTATTATTTTTCCAAATATTTAAACTATATAATGCAGATAAATAAGGAGCTAATAATTTATGCTCCAGACTTATACTATCTCTTAAGCTAATTAGAGAGAATTTTTCAGTTTTAAAGATTTTTTTCAATTGTCTTTTTGTTATTGAAAAGCCTATAAAACAAATATTTTTTTTTTCTGCTAAATAGTAGGTATTTTCATCTTTAACATTAAAATTTTTTAAACTTTTAGAAGTTATTATAAATTTATTTTCATTAAACATTACTAAATCATTTTTAATTATGAAAAAACATTTATACGAACGGTATACTTTGTCTTCATAAATATTCAGCTTGTTTTTTATTGAAAAGGAATTTAAATTTTTCATCTTAATACTAACTATTATTTAAGTAATTTACATGATATTATTTCATTTGGAAGGTTTAATTGGGTATTTTTAAATATCTATCTAGTCAGGTCTGAAAAGAAGCAGCTAAGGTACTTTTAAATAGGTCAAATAAACCTTCCATTGGAGAGGCAATGAATAATTATAAAGTTTTATCAAGAAAGTATAGACCAGTAAGGCTTAAAGAAGTGGTGGGACAGGACTTTACGGTTAAATCTCTATCTAATGCATTTAACTCTAATAAGTTATCTCACGCATTTCTTTTTACAGGAATTAGAGGGGTTGGCAAGACAAGTATTGCAAGGATTATTGCTATGGGGCTAAACTGTGAAAAGAGTAAAAACCCTACTGCTAATCCTTGTACCCAATGCTCTAATTGTGAAGAAATACTAAAAGATAGATACGAAGATGTTTTAGAGATAGATGCAGCTTCCAATACGGGGGTAGATGATGTAAGAGAAATTATTAGCTCTTTAAAATATAGGCCTTCAAAAGGAGAATATAAGGTATTCATTATAGACGAAGTTCACATGCTATCAAATTCTGCTTTTAATGCTCTATTGAAGACTGTAGAAGAACCCCCCAGTTTTGTAAAATTTATATTTTGTACTACAGAAATACAAAAAATACCTATTACTATAGTTTCAAGATGCCAAAAATATAATTTAAATAGGGTTTCAGTAGATGAGATTATAGATTATTTGAAAAAAATAGTTGAATTAGAAAGTTTAGATATATCTGATGAAGCTATAAACATAATTTCAAGAAACTCTGAAGGTTCAATTAGAGATAGTCTTACTATTCTAGATCAGTGTGTTCTAAGCACAGAAAACAATAAAGTAGACATAGAAAATGTTAATAAAACAATTGGATTGACTAGTGAAAGTCATTTATTAGATTTATTTTTAAAGCTTATAGATGGAGAAATTGATTTAGCTATTAAGTTTTTAAATAAATTATATACGAAAGGAGCAGAGCCTAAACAATTAATAGAAGGATTGTTAAGAGTAAATTATAAATTAATTTCTTCTATAGCATCGGAAAATAATAATTATAACTACTATGAAGAAAAATATAATAATATAATAGTTAAATGTGATATACCATTTTTAAATCAAATATGGCAAATGTTATTAAAAGGTAAAGAAGAAATGAGTAAAATCTCTAACTCTATAGAAGCTTTAGAGGTGATTATAATTAGAATAGCTTACAGCTGTAAACTACCTAGCTTAGAGGAAGTAGTAAAAAAAATTAAACTAGAGAAAAAGGATGAATTAAATTTAAATATTGATAATAATAATATTGGAAGTGACATTAAGAAGATACTTGATGCATTTCCGGAAAGTAAAATTGTAAAAGAATAATAAATTATATTAAGGAGAGAAATATGAATAATATGGGTGGGTTGTTACAACAAGCACAGCAAATGCAAAGAAAAATGTTAGAGGTTGACAAAAAACTTAGTGAAATGGAAGTTACAGGCTCAGTAAGCAATGGGCTAGTTGCAGTTATTATGACAGGTAAAGGAATAGTAAAGAATATTAAAATAGATGAAAGTCTTAAAGAGGATATTGAAATTCTTGAAGACTTAATTGTTGCAGCAATGAATGAGGCAAAAAAAAATGTTGATACATTATCAGAACAAGAAATGAAATCAGTGACTGGAGGTATGCCTATGCCACCAGGGCTAAAATTTTAAAATGCATTCAAAAGAAATTGATTTATTAATTAAGCTTTTGTCTAGTTTACAAGGCATAGGTTTGAGGTCAGCAAGAAGAATAATAATTCAATTAATAACAAAAAAAAACTCGTTAATGAAGCCTCTTGGATCTATGATTGCAGATGTAGCTTCGAAGATAGAGAAATGTTCAGAGTGTGGCAACTTTGATTCAATTAATCCATGTACTATATGTTCTAACGAAAAACGTGACAGAAGCGTAGTTTGCATAGTTGAAGAAGTTTCAGATTTATGGGCGTTAGAGAGAGGACATCTTTTTCAGGGTGTATATCACGTTTTAGGAGGAACACTAGATGCTATAAGAGGAGTTAGTCCAGAAAAATTAAATATAAACTATCTTCTAGATAGGACTAAAAGTAAAGAAATCAAAGAGATTATTTTGGCAACTTCTTTGACAACGTCCGGACAAACTACAGCACATTATATAGTAAGTAAGTTTAAAAATATTGATATTAAGATCACTCGACTAGCAAGAGGACTTCCAGCTGGAGGAGAGCTTGATTATTTAGACGAAGCTACCTTAAGCCAAGCACTTTTTGAAAGAATACCAGTAATGAATACAGATAAAAAAATACAATGAAAATTATAGTAGCACCAGATACTAGATTAAATCAGGTTTCTAAGGAAGTTAAAGTTATAGATAATAAAATAGTGAGTATACTAAAGGATATGTTAGAATGCATGTATCAGAATAATGGTATAGGTTTAGCAGCACCTCAGGTAGGAATCTTAAAAAGATTAATTGTTATTGATTGCAGTGATGATAGAAATAAAAAGAATCCTCTTAAGTTAATTAACCCTGAGATTATAGACTTATCAGAAGAAGAAACAGAATTTGAAGAAGGGTGTTTATCATTGCCAAAACAGTATGCAAAAGTGATTAGGCCTACTAAAGTTAAATTAAAATATAAAGATGTTCAAGGAAATTTACGTTCTGAAAGTTTTAAGGGAATTGAGGCCACATGCATACAACATGAGATAGACCACTTAAATGGAAAATTATTTGTAGACCATGTGAGTAAATTAAAAAAAAATCTAATAATAAAAAAG
>NZIN01000028.1 GCA_002689905.1 Rickettsiales bacterium | reverse complement strand
CCAGTATTAGGAGGAATTTGTGGATTATATAAAACTACTGAAACCATAAGAAATAAATCTTTTATTTAATTAGAAAATTACTACAATAATATTATGCCAGAAAGCAATAAAAATGTATTTGTTTTAGATAAGGACAATAAAACTGCTGAAGGTGCAAAGAGGAAGATGGCTGCCATCTTTGCAGCTGATGTAGTAGGATACAGTAAGCTTATGGCTTACAATGAAAAATTAACATTATTTAGATTAAAGGAAACCAGAAAAATTACTGACAAGATCATAGGTGACTTTAATGGCAGAATATTTTCTACAGCCGGTGATTCTATTATGGCTGAATTTGCAAGCCCCGTTGATGCGCTAGAAACTGCAATCAATATTCAAAAAGAAGTTAGTGCTAAAGCAAAAGAAGTTAAAGATAATATTGCAATAGAATTTAGGATAGGCATTAATCTTGGAGACATAATGACCCAAGATGATAACTTATATGGAGACAATGTAAATATAGCAGCAAGGTTAGAATCAATATCAGCCCCTGGAGAAATTACAATATCAGAAAAGGTTTTTCAAGAAGTAGAAGACAAAGTTGATATAAATTTTAAATATCAGGGAGAAAAAAAACTTAAAAACATAGCTAAAAAAATTAAAGTATATACTAGTCAAATGACATCTGAGAATATAACTTCTAATAATTTTTCTTTTAAAAAAATAAATAAATTTTATTTGGTTTCGCTTTCAGTTATTTTAATACTTATTCTAATAAGCTTTATTTATTTTAAAAATAATTTTTCTCAAAAAATAGAATATACCGATAATTCTAAAAGTGTTTTAGAGAGTTTTAGATCTAATCAAGACAACTTATCCACTAGCAATGAGGTTGCGGGTGCTGGTAATATTATTTTAGCGCTAATGCAATTTCAAAACCAATCAAAAATACTTAATGGCAGTAAAATTGATGAAATTGTATCTTTAATAGACAGTACCATTTTAGAACAAAACGATTTAGCAGTAGTTAAAACACCTCAAGGGTCAGAAAATCTTAATCCACCTGAAGTTATGTTGATTGCAACAGAGTCTAATGCTTCATTTGTTATTAATGGAATTATTTATGATGAGAAAGGTTCCAGTTTACTTAATTTAAAAATATATGAAGCAAAAAGAGGATCATTGATAGTTAATAAGAAATTAGTATTAGAAAATTCAAATCAAAATCTTTATCAATTCATATCTAATTTTTCTAAAGATATAGTAAAAAAATAAATTGCTGGCGGAGAGAGAGGGATTCGAACCCTCGATACGATTGCTCGCATACACGCGTTCCAGGCGTGCGCCTTCGACCGCTCGGCCACCTCTCCTTTTTTTTTATTTAAAATGATATATATTAATATAAATAACACCATGTTAAAAAAAAAAAAACTTTTTATTATATTATTTTTCCTAAGCAACAGCCTAATTATTTGTAGTATTAATTTTCCTAACTTTTCTGTTGGAGATCTCTGGTATTTTATAAATGCTAATAGTTTAGTAGGGTTTCAAAAATATATAGAAAGTAATTTTGATTTATTTAACTCAATTGGCATAAATTTTTTTAAAGTTATCTTATTATTTTTAGAGATTAATTTTGTTTTATTTTCTGGTTTGATTTTATTAATATTAATTTGTGTAAAGGTATTTAGACAATTCAATTAATTCTGAGTTTAGATCCAGCTTTTTTTTCAACAAAATCGATAATTTTACTCATTATAAAGCTTATTTCCTGTGAGTCTAAAACTTTATCTTTTTGAATAAGCTCTACTTCAACTCCAATTGACACATTGTTGTTTTGATTATTCTTGTAAACATCAAATATTGTTATTTCTCCTATATTTTCATCTACTTCCTTTATTGCATCAATAACTTTTTGTACATTGTCCTCAAAATTCAATATAAAAGCAAAGTCTTTCTTTAATGGTAAGAAAGGTGATAATACTATAGGTTTTTTAGAAGGTTTTATAAGCTTAATATTTTCTAGATTACCTTCACAAATAATGGGAGATTGTTTTATTTTAAATAAACTCTTTAAATTTGGATGAATCTCGCCAAAACTTAATATTAGTTTTCCTTTATAAAAAAGATCTGTAGAAATACCAGGATGGAACCAGTCATTTTTGCTTCTTTTATATTCAATACCTACAATTAATAACTCTTCAAATAAAGCATTTATAATTGATTTCATATCAAAAAAGTCATAATTTCTTCTAGGATTATGCCAAGTCTTTTTTGATGTGCTACCAGAAAGTAGTAAAGCGAAGCTTGAATTTTGGTTTGAAGGCTCAACCCCATCATAGGTGAAACCTACTTCAAATATTTCCGTAGATTCTATTCCTCGAGAAAAATTTCTTGAAGCTATATCTAGGAGGTTTGGAAATAATGAGTTTCTCATAATCCCTAATTCACTAGATATAGGATTTTCTAATTTTAGTTCTTGATTAATAGCACTAACTGGAATTACTTTTTTTTCTGATATGAATGAAAAGGTTATAACTTCATATAAACCTAATCGAGCTAAAGATTCTCTAACTTGAAATTGGACATCTTTGATATTAGAAAATATGTTCTTAGTGAAGTTTATTTGGTTTCCAATTTGTTTTTCAGGAATATTATAATAACCGTCTAATCTTAATATTTCTTCTACAATATCATTGCCAAGCCTTATATCATTTCTCCATGATGGTGGTTTGACATAAATATTATTTTTATCCTTTTGAGTTATATCAAACTTCAAACTCTTCAACAAATCTACTTGCTTTCTAGAGTTAAGACTATACCCAACCAACTTATTAAAAAGTCCAAAATTATATGTTATTCTATTTTGTGGAAAGGTTGTTTTTCCTGATAAGGTATATGTGCTAAACGTTCCTCCACAAATATCTAAAATTAGCTTTGTGCTATATTCTAAACCTTCAATTAACCCATTATAATCTATACCTCTTTCAAACCTATACCTAGCATCTGATACTATTCCAAGTCTACTTCCAGTTTGAGCAATTTTTTTTGAGCAAAAATAGGCTACCTCTAAAAAGACTTCATCTGTATTTTCATCAACACAACTATTATAACCTCCCATTATACCAGCAAGACTTACAGTTTTCTTGCTATCTTTTATTACAATATCTCCTTTTTTCAATTGATATTCTTTTTTATCTAACCCAATAAATTTTTCTTCATCTGATAAACAAACTACTCTCAAATCTCCTTCTAATTTTCTTACATCAAAAACATGTAAGGGTCTTCCTATATCGTATAAAACAAAATTTGTAATATCAACTAAGCTAGAAATTGGTTTTAGACCTATAGACTTCAACTTCATTTTTAACCAGTATGGGCTTTCTAAGTTTTTATTAATTATAAAGTGTCTTCCATAAATTAAGGGACAATCATTTTTATTTTCTAGTTTCTTCAAATCCCAGCTGATTCTACTTTTGAAAGAACCTTTTTTATTATTTATTTTACGGTCTATTAATTTTAAATTAAACTTTGCTGACAAATCTCTAGCTATACCTCTTACAGAAGAACAATCTCCTCTATTTGGAGTTAACCCTATATTAAAAATAATTTCGTCTTCAATATACTTTCTAAAATTCTCCCCAATTTTATATTTTTTTCCAAGCTCTATAATCCCATCAATTTTTTCTGGTAAACCAAGTTCTTTTTCAGAACAAAGCATTCCATCACCTTCTACTCCTCTAATATTTTTTTTTTCTAGCTTAAAATTTGTCCCTGGAATATATGTACCGTTAGGAGCAAATATTGTTTTCAAACCAGTAACTGCATTAGTTGCTCCACAAACTACTTTAAACTTTTTTAAACCATCTGAAATCTCACATATTTTTAATCGATCAGCATTAGGATGCTTGTAAGATTTGATAATCTCACAAACATAAAAATCTTCAAAATTTTGATTTAGGCTTTCTATTCTTTCAACTTCTAGACCTAAACCTGTAAGTGCCTCAGAAATTTGTTCTGGTATTTTTTTTATTTTAATATGTTCATTCAACCATGAAAGAGAAAACTTCATTATAAACCTTTTAGAATATTAGGAAAACCTTTAGGTATAAAGCTATGGTATTTTAACCATCTATGATCATTCTCATAAAACATTCTTAAATCTGTAATACCATATTTTAGCATTGCGAATCTTTCTACTCCCAAACCAAAAGCAAAACCGCTATACTTTTTTGTGTCTATTGTACAATTTTCAAAAACATGTGGATTGATTATACCACAGCCAAGTACTTCTAACCAATCCTTACCTTCACCAATTACTAATTTTCCATTATCTATAGAACATCCAATATCTACTTCTGCTGAAGGTTCGGTAAAAGGAAAATAAGACGGCCTAAACCTCATAGGAAGACTTTTTACATTGAAAAAAGAAGATAATAATTTTTTTATAACCCATTTTAAGTTAGCCATTGATATATTCTCATCAACTACTAATCCCTCTATTTGATGAAACATTGGTGAATGAGTAGCATCATCATCACACCTATAAGTACTACCTGGTACTATAATTTTAATTGGTGGAACTTTTTCTTTCATAGTTCTAATCTGAACAGGAGAGGTATGAGTTCTGAGTAACTTTTTCTTATGCTTACCATTTAAATAAAACGTGTCATGTTCTTGTCTAGCTGGATGTTCCTCAGGAATATTAAGTGCTGTAAAGTTGTAATAATCATCCTCAATATGAGGGCCCTCTTCTACATTAAAGCCTAAAGACCCCATAATACTTACTATCTCATCAATTGTTTTTGATATAGGATGAATACCTCCTTGCCTAATGGGTCTCGCGGGCAGTGTAATATCTATTTTATCTTTTATAAGGCTTTCATTTAATTTTAATTTTTTTAAATCCTCTTTCTTACTATTAATTTTATGTTCAATATCTGATTTAAATAAATTTAATGATTTACCTGCAATAGCTTTTTTTTGATTATCAAGTGAGCTTAAGGACCTTAACAAAGATGTAAAAACACCTTTCTTACCAGTATAGTTAACCTTGATAAGTTCTAGTTCTTGTAAATTTTTTACATTTTTGAGGTTTCTATCAATTTTAAGGCTAAGTTCCTTAGCTTTTTTTATTATATCTGTTATAGTACTCTCCGAGCCCAGATAACTATTTTCTAACTTGGTTCACAATTGATTTAAATGTGTTTGGTTCATGAAAGGCAATGTGTGCTAAAACCTTTCTATCCATCTCTATATTATTTTTTTGAAGTAAATGCATAAACTCAGAATATCTTATATTATGTGATCTACAGGAAGCATTTATTCTCAAAATCCAAAGTTTTCTGAAATCTCTTTTTTTGTTTCTTCTATCTCTATAGGCATACTGTCTATTTTTTTCAACTCTTTGTATAGCAGCTCTAAAAGTATTTTTTTGCCTACCGCGTGCGCCCTTAGCTGCAGCTAGAACCTTTTTATGCCTGGCATGTTTAGTAACACCCCTTTTAACTCTTGCCATTTCTCACCTATTTAACTTCTTAAAAAGTTTCTCTTAATTATCTTTTCATCAGCCTTAGCTAGAATAGTAGTGCCTCTAGCGTTTCTCACAAATTTATTGGTTCTTTTTATCATGCCATGTCTTTTTCCGGCTTGACCTACTTTCACCTTACCTGTACTAGTAAAAGAAAATCTTTTCTTTGCTCCACTCTTATTTTTAATCTTTGGCATAATATTCCCGTAAATGAACACTATATTAAAAATATAAAGCAAATCAAGTTTTATTTACCAATATTTTTTTCTTTATTACTTTTATCTTCCGGGGCTAATATCATGACGGCTTGTCTTCCTTCTAACTTTGGTTCTAACTCCACTTTAGCATATGATAAGGTTTCATCTTTTATTTTTTTTAAAATATTAATACCTAAGTCTCTGTGAGCCATCTCTCTTCCTCTGTATCTTAGTGTAATTTTTACTTTATCTCCCGCAGATAAGAACTTTATAACATTTTTGGTTTTAATATTAAAATCATTAGTATCTATATTAGGTCTAAACTTTACTTCTTTAATATCAATAACTTTTTGTTTTTTTCTAGCTTTAGCTGCTTTTTTTTGAGCTTCGAATTTGTACTTTCCATGATCTAATATTTTACAAACTGGTGGTTTTGCATTAGGAGACACCTCTACTAAGTCTAGTCCTGCACTCTCAGCGATTTCTAGAGCCTTATTAAGTTTTACCACACCTAACATTTTGCCTTTGTTATCAATTAACCTTACTGGATCAATAAAAATTTCTTTATTCACGCGTGGACCCGCGTTTGACGCATGATTCTCTCTTGCTATAACATTACCTCCTTAGACTTATTAATATACAATTTATAACTAAAATAATTAAAGTTTACTATAGTTATTTTCATTTATTAAATCTATTATTAATTTCGGTTTGATATCGTTTATATTTTTCTTTCTTATAATTTTAACATTTTCTCCTATTGGCGCACAAAGATTTGGGTCTGATGCTTCTCCAAATAAAATTATTTTTTTTGTTTTTTTATTGCTACATGCTACCAAAATATGCATAGGCCCTGTATCATTTCCTATAATCATGCTCGCTTTATCAGATAAATATGCTAGATCAGTAAAATTGGTTTTTCCTATTAAGTTTATTACTCCTTTTTTTTTCTTGTAATTTTTTAAAATTTTTTTTTCATCACTACCTCCAATAAAAAGCACTTGAATATTTTTTTTTCTTAAGTGGGAAACGATTAGTAAAAAATTATCGTAACACCACCTTTTGTTTTCTCTATGTTTAGAACCTCCTGGAACTAAAATTACATAAGGTTTAGAGTATTTAAATTTTTTATTTACCTTTTTAAATAAATTCCAATCAGGTTTCCTGGATTCATGTAAACCCGCACATTTTAATTGTTGCTTTTGCCTTTCTACAGTGTGAAGATACTTTCTTTCAAGGTTTAAATGTGGGTGAGAACAATTTTTAGATATACCGTTCCAATTACATTTTCTAAACAACGTAAAAATTAAAAAATAAAGTTTAGTTCTTTTAGAAGTTTGTAAATCAAAGACCCATTCAAAACTCTCTTTATAAAACCAATTAATTAATCCCAAATAATGAATAAATGAATAAATTTTTTTTCGATTATCTATTCTTATATCTTTAATAAAAGGTAATTTATTAAATATATCTTCATATTTAGATTCCGTTAAAATTGAAATGTGGTAACCCTTAAAATATTGTGAAATTGAAAATATTGCATACATAGAAAGAATAACATCCCCCAGAGCTCCATGTTTAATTATTAGTATTTTTTTCACGAACTAGCAAAAGTATTTAATATATTTTTATATACATTAATAGTTTTTTTACACATAAATTCAGTTCGGTATTTCTCTTGTACATTAACTATACTCTTTTTAGCTAATTTTTTCCTTTCTCTAATACTTAAATTTAATCCTTTTTCAATATTAATAGCTAATTTCTCTATATTTGCTACCTCAGATAAAATACCATTTTCATTATTTTTAATTAATTCAATAGACCCTCCATGATTAAAAGCTACTAAAGGTCTGCCCATAGCCTGAGCTTCTAATGTAGTCCTACCAAATGCTTCTGGTTTTATAGAGCAGGAAAGCACTAAGTCTGAAAGCATCATGTAGGCCGGCAGGTCCCTGGTATGTTCTAAAAAAATAACTCTATTGTGCAAATTTAGACTTGAGCTCAGTTCTATTAACGAATTTTTATATCTTGTTCTACCCTGACTATCTCCAATTATTACTAACTTAAAGTCGTTAAAGCTCAGCTTTGCTACTGCTTTAATTGCTAAGCGATGACCTTTCCAATCAGTTAATCGTCCTGGTAATAATATAATTTTATCATTACCTTCTGTTTTAATTTTTTTTGCTGCATTAATTAATCTAGCAGAGGACACTTTTTCAGGAGAGAAAATTTCGGTATTCACGCCTCTAGAAATAGTATGAATTTTTCCTTTAAATTTGTATTTATCTTTTATATGCTTTTCAATAAATTTTGATATAGCTATAACTGCATTACTTTTAAGCATCACACAATTATATTTTTTTTTTATTAAACTCTCTATCCCATATGTACCATGAAATGTTGTGACAAAAGGAATTTTTAACTCTCTAGCTGCCCAATATGCTGACCAAGCCGGAGCTCTTGACCTGGCGTGGATAATATTTATATCATATTTTTTTATAAGCTCTATAAGCTTTTTTTTATTATTAAAAATTCTGAAGACATTCTTACTATGCACAGGTAATTTTTCTATGATACCATTCTCTCTTATTACTTCATTTTCTCTATAACCTCCAGAAGAAACTACTATATTTTTGATATTGCTCCTAGACAATGCTTTTGATACTTCTACAGCTCCTGATACGAGACCTCCTGAATTTAAATGAGGTAGTACTTGCAATACTGAAATTTGTTTAGTATTTTTTTTATTTAATTTAATCATTTAAAATCCAACTACTAATATGAACAATCAGATAAAAAAAAGCTATAAAATTGTTCAAATTAATGGATTAAAAGTTTATTACTATGCTCGTAAAAGAAAACACAATGGACCAAAAGTATCTGTAATATTTCTTGCAGGCTATAATTCTGATATGCAAGGCAATAAAGCCACTTACCTTGAAAACTTAAGTAAAAAAATAGGCTTTGAATATTTAAAGTTTGACTATTCTGGTCATGGACTTTCAGAAGGCGTAATTAAAGATCAACTATTAAGCTCATGGATAGAAGAAGCAAAATATTTTATTAAACATAAACTTAATTACCCTACAATTATAGTTGGTTCTTCATTGGGTGGATGGATTGGTTTATCAATATCTAAAAAAACTAATAAAAAAATTAAGGGAGTAATAGGTATAGGAGCTGCTCCCGACTTTACAAAAAATATAATTAAAGATTTATCTAGAAAAGAAAAAAAAGAATATAAAAAAAATAAATACATCTCATTAGGTAGTGATTACTCTGAAGAAAATTTTATTTTCACGAATAAGTTTATAGAAGACACAAAAAAATTTTTTATATTAGATAAAAAAATCAACACTAACTCTATTATAAGTTTGTTATATGGAAGTCGTGATGATGCAGTAAGCTTAAGCACTCAGTTAAAAATATTAGAAAAATTAGATGCAAAGAATGCAAAGTTAACTATAGTTAAAAATAGTGATCATAGAATGTCTAGCGTAAAAGATTTAGAGCTGTTAGAAATACACTTAAACACTATGATCAAAGATATTCTTTGAGATTTAATAAACCATTTTTAAAGCTAGGAAAAATAAATTTATAGTCAAAGTATTCTTTTATTTTTTTATTTGATACTTTTTTGTTATTGGTCCAAAATTTTTTAGATCTTTCTGGTAAATTGTCTTCAAAATCAGTATAAGAAACAACTTTAAATTTATTTATATTTTTAATTTTCATTATATGTAATAGAAAATCCTTTCTACTTGTTGGATTATCATCTGATAAATTCCATATATCAGAAGAACTACTTTCTAATATGATCTTAGAAATTACTCTCGCCGCGTCTAATATGTGGACTCTAGAAAAAAAATGTCCTTCTTTTTCTAATATAATTATTTTTTTCTTCGAATTAATTTTTATACGTCCTGGACCATAAAAACCTGCGATTCTTATTATATTTAAAGTGATATTATTTTTTTTACAAAAACTCCTCCACTGATTTTCTGACTTTATTCTAATTTTATCATAATAGTTTTTTGCCCTTAGATCAGAATTTTCAGTTACCCAAGAACCATTATGATTTCCATAAACACCGGTAGAAGATATATAAATTACTGATCGAATACTTGAACGAGCTATATTTTTATCAAAACCTTTGAGAACATGACATCCTATTTTTTGTGGTGGTGCCGTTATTAATAAGTGAGTTGACAACAAGATAGAATCTTTAATTTCATTTCTATTCAACATCATTATATTATTTATTTGATTTTTATATTTTTTTTGAGAGGTTATCCCTATCCCCATTGCTCCCAGCTTACATAACCTTTGGAATGTAAAATGTGTTAAGTAACCATAGCCTATTCCACACACTATCATTTCTGTTCTCCATTAAGCCATTCATCCCTTACTTTCTGATCTTTTTCATATTTCAACCTCTTATTTCGTTCAACATAAAACTGGCTTTCATCTAAACAAAAGATTGCCCAAATTGCCATAGCTCTTATTAATGTATTTTCACTATCAAGCTTTTTAAGTACTTCATTTATTAAACTATTGTCATTGGAATTTGCTACAGCTATCAAAACATTTCTCATAAATCTAAAATAACCTAGCCTTCTTATTGGTGTACCAGCGAAGTATAACCTATAGTCTTCATCTTTAAACTTTAAAAAATCTTTTAAGTTTGGCATTCTTAATTTCTCTATAAAGGTTAGTTTTACCTCCTTAGTTTTTTTTGCAAATTTATTCCAAGGGCAAATTGCCAAACAATCATCACAGCCAAAAATTCTATTACCTATTTTTTTTCTAAATTTTTTAGCAATGTGATCTTTATGTTCAATAGTCAAATAAGAAATACATTTTCTCGCATCTAAAATATAGGATTCAATTATAGCTTTAGTTGGGCATATATTTATACACTTTGTACATGAGCCACAATTATTTGTTGCATAACTTTTGATATTTATATCTATATTCACAAGAACTACACCAAGAAAAAGCCATGATCCAAATTCTTTTGAAACTAGATTTGTATGCTTGCCTGTCCAACCTAACCCTGCAAAGCTGGCAAGTGGTTTTTCCATTAATGGAGCAGTATCTACAAAAACTTTTATTTCTGAAGGTTGTATTTTTTTTATGTACGCTGCAAGTATTTTTAATTTAGATTTAATAACTTTATGATAATCTTTTCTTCTAGAATAAACAGATATATACCCTTTTGATTTTTCTCTTAAATCCTCAAAAATATCATTATCGGGTCCGTAGTTCATTCCTAACACTATTGCACTTTTTGCATCATTCCATATATTTTTTGGGTTGCTTCTAATATCTAGCTTATCTTTCAGCCAGCTCATATCACCATGGTAATTTTTCTTTACGAACTCTCTTAACTTATTAGAAGAGAATTCAAAGTTTTCTAAACCAGAAACACCTATCTCATCAAAACCAAGTTCTTGTGATTTAAGTTTAATTTCATTAAATAAATTATGATGTTCCATTAAAAGTCTAAATCTTGATAGTGCTTTGAAGCAGGAATAGTAAAAAGCTTCTCTTTCAAAATATCTTTAAATGATGGTCTGCTTTTTATTTTAGCATACCATTTTTTTGTATATCCTATTCTCTCCCAACTTACTTCACTTAAGTAATCTAATGTAGACATATAAGCAGAATAGACAATATCAGCTAATGAAAAAAATTCTCCTGCTAAAAAAGTTCTGTCTTTTAGTAACCATTCAAAATAATTCTCATGATTTTTTAAATTTACTCTACCTGCCTTAAGACATTCACTAGAAGGGTTCCCTAATCCTTTAAGGCTCTTGAAGACTCTTTCTTCTACGATATTATCCATGACTTCTTTATAAAATTTATTACTTAACCATCTACATAGTCTTCTTACTTCTAATCTATCAAGAGCATTATCACCAATCAAGTTTAAACCTACATTAGTTTCATCTAGGTAGTAAGCTAAAGAAAAGTAACCTACAATTTTGATATTCTGATCATCTATTATTACAGGAAGGTCTCCTTCTGGATTAATTTTTAAAAAATCTATACGCCTTTGCCATATTGGTTCATTAATAGAATCAAAAACTATTTTCTTTTCATATAATATTATTTTTGCTGCTCTACTTGCAGCGCACATTGGCATATAAAAAAGCTTGTACATTTTAAAAATTATTTCGAAATATTTAAAACTAATATATCATTTTTAAAAAATAAAAAACATGGAAAATATAAAAATAATTATTTATTCTTTTATTCAGGGAATTACAGAGTTTCTTCCTGTTTCTAGCTCAGCTCACTTATATATAATACAAGATGTTTTTAAGTGGAATGATAACATGTTAGTACTGGCTTTAGGAGCTCATCTGGGGACTTTACTTGCAGTTTTATTTCATAATAGAAAACTTTTTTTCTCTTTAAAAAAAAATCCTACTCTTATTTTAGCTGCTATTGCTAGTACGCCTGTTATTATTATTGGAGGCATTATAGGTTTTTTAGATTTAAACTTATATAGTTCAAATCTATTTATAATAGCTTTAGCATGCATATTAGGTGGAATCTTGCTTTACGTTTCAGATAATAACAAAAAAGCAAATAGAAGAGAGGTTATTAAAATTAAGGAAAGTATAATTATAGGTCTTTTTCAAATTCTTGCATTAATTCCAGGTATGAGCCGTTCTGGATGTATTATAACAGCTATGCGTTTTTTAGGTATCAATAGATTAGCCAGTATTAATTTTTCTCTTCTAACTGGTATACCTGTTCTATTAGCTGCAAGCAGTTTTGGTTTTTATAAAGTATTAATTGATAACAGTATAAATATAACTAAGTTATTTTTAGTAATATCTATTGCATTTGCAACAGCTATAGTTTCTATAAAGTTTTTACTAGAGTGGGTTAAAAAATTTTCATTTAAAGTTTTTTGCATTTATAGAGTTTTATTAGGAATATTAATTTTAATATACATATCCTAATTAGTGCCCGCCGTCTTTAGTAAAGATTTTTAATTGTTTTTTAGCAAAGTCATAGAAAGAATTAGGGTTATATTCGAAGTATTTTTTATGAGAATAATTTCTACTTACAATATTATCACATTTTAACATTTCTACCTGATCTCTTGTCATCAAAGAAATTGGAAGTTTTTCCAATATATAGGCTATTTTTTTTGCAGCAGGAAATGGTATATTCAATAAAACTCTTTTAATTTTCAATTCAGCTATTAAATAGCTTAAGATTTCTTTAAAGGTTAAAATATCTGGGCCTCCTACTTCTATAATTTGTCCTCTTTTAAAATCTTTGTTTATGCACAAAGTAATTATATTCGCAAGATCTGATACATGTATTGGTTGAAACTTCGTATTTCCTCCTCCTATGAGTGGCAATATAGGAGAATATTTTGCGTATTTTGCAAAGAAATTAAGAAAGTTATCTTCCTCCCCACATACAATTGAAGGTCTTATGATGATAGACCTTTTTAGTTTTTTAACTCTATTTTCAGCTTGTAATTTTGTAATCGCATACCTGGATGTCTTATTTTTTTCTACTCCTATAGCAGAAATTTGAATAAATTTATCTATTCCATTTTGATTACATGCGTCAATAAGTTTTTCAGAGCCTCTAACATGTGCTCTTTCAAAATCATTTCTACCTTTAGGTTCTAGTATCCCTACTAAATTTATGACGCTAAATGAGCCTTTAATCGCATTACTTAATTTTTTGTCATTTGTTATATCACAACTAATCTCATTAATTTGACCTAGTTTAGCAGAAGGATAAAAAGTTCTACTAGCTTTTGGATTTCTTGATATGACTTTTACAAAATAACCCTTATCTAGTAATAAATCTACTAGATAACTCCCTATAAAACCATTTCCACCTATAACGCTAATTATTTTTTGAGCACTCATCTACAATATGGTATATTTTTAGAATTGATAATGTTAATATATATATTAATTAACATAAAAAAATTTAAAATCTATATATTTTAATAAAATGAATTACCTACATCAAGGAGATATACCAGAAAATATTAATTTCACCGATAGTATTGCTATAGACACAGAAGCTATGGGATTGAATAACTATAGAGATAGGCTTTGCCTTGTTCAACTTTCTTCAGGAGATAATACTTCTCACTTAATTCAATTAGGAGGAGATCTAGGATATTCTGCACCTAATTTAAAAAAAATTATGAAAAATAAGTCAATTTTAAAAATATTTCATTTTGCTCGTTTTGACCTAGCTATAATAAAAAAATATTTGGGAGTATTACCAAGAAATATTTATTGTACTAAAATAGCTTCTAAAATTGCTAGAACCTATACAGACAAACATGGTCTCAGAGAGCTGTGCAAAGAATTATTAAATATAGAAATATCCAAACAACAGCAGAGTAGTTATTGGGGAGGAAAAGAATTAACCAAAAATCAAATTAAGTATGCTGCAAATGATGTTTTATATTTACACAAAATAAAACATGAATTAGATCAAATTTTAGAAAGAGAAAAAAGGCATCATCTTCTATTACCTATTTTAAAGTTTTTACCTACTAGAGTTAAGTTAGACCTATTCGGTTGGGATAAGGTAGATATTTTCTCACATTCTTAAAAATGTTTTTAAAATTATCTAAAAATATAATTGATCAAGAAGCTGAGGCGCTTTCGCTATTATCTAAATCATTAGATAATAGATATACAAAAGCTTTAAATGAAATTTTTATTACAAAAGGTCATGTAATTTTAACAGGTGTAGGTAAGTCAGGACATATAGCTCGAAAAATTGCCTCTACATTAACTTCTACAGGAACACCTGCTTTTTATATGCATCCTACAGAAGCCAGTCATGGTGATTTAGGTTCATTAAGAAAAAAAGATATTGTTATGGTTCTTTCTAAGTCAGGAAAGTCAAAAGAACTTTTAGATCTTTTATATTATGCTAATAAGAAAAATATTAAATCTTTATTAATTTCAACTAATAATAAAAGTAAATTGTCTCAAATATCTACAATGAATATTTTTATACCCAATTTAAATGAAGCTGGAAAAATTGGAATCGCTCCTACAACATCAACAACTATGATGTTAGCCTTAGGCGATGCTATAGCTTTATCAATTTCAGAAAAGAGAAGTTTTTCGAAAAAAATGTTTGGTGACTTACACCCAGGAGGTAATATTGGAGCTAGATTTGTTAAGGTACAAGATATAATGCACTCTAAAAATAATATGCCGTTAACCTATGAAAATGCTAATATGAAAGATGTAATAGTCCAGATAACTAATAAAAACTTTGGTTGTATTGGTGTATTAAATAAATCTCGAGCACTAATTGGAATAATTACAGATGGTGACTTGAGAAGGCATATGCAAAATAACTTGTTAGAAAAAAATGCAAAAGATGTTATGAACAAAAAACCTAAGGTGATAATTCAAAATACTTATGTTAGTGATGCTCTTAAAATCATTAACAATCATCAAATAACATCACTATTTATTGTTGATAATATTAAAAGAAAAAAACCTCTAGGTATCATTCACTTACATGATTGTCTGAGAGTTAATAACTAATGTTTTTAGATAACTATATTGCCCGATCAGCTAGAATAGAAAAAAAAAATAAATTTAAATATATTAAATTTGGTGTCATATTTTTTTTTATTATTACTATATTAATTACTTTCAACTTTTCACTTGTTAATGAAAATAAAATGGGTTTGAATAAAGAGTTACTTGGTGATAAATTTTATAAAGATCAGAATGTTGTTAAAGTAGAAAATGCTAAATTGATAGGCAATGATAAAAATAATAAGCCTTATATGATAACAGCTGCATCATCCTTTAAAAAAACTACAGATAAAAATATTATTTACTTACATTTGGTAGAAGCAGATATAACTTTAAATAATAATAGTTGGATGTTATTGAATACAAGTTATGCTTCTTTCAACTTATTAAAAAAAACTATATCTGCCAAAGAAAAGGTTTATATTTTTTATGATAATGGCACTAAATTAGAAAGCACTAACCTGATTTATAATGTTTCTGAAGGGATAGGCTTAGGTGAAGAAGGCGTAAAAATGTTTGGAGAATGGGGAAGAATTGAAGCTAACGCTTTTTCATTTGATACTAAAAACCAAAAGATAAAATTTTTTAATAAACCAAAACTTGTTTTAAATTAGCCTATGAGAATATTTAATATATTAATATTAGTTTTTTTATTTATTAAATTTTTGCATTGCAATGATGATAAATCGATTGAGATCATAGCAGAATCCATGGAGTGGGATAAACAGAAAGGACAGGCTATAGCCAAAGGAAATGCAAAAGCTGTAAAGGGAGATACTATAATTACAGCTAACCAAATAATAGCTGTTATGAATAGAAATAGTGAGACTCAAAAAATCATTAGATTACTAGCTTATGGAAATGTAGAGTTTTCTAATGGGTATCAGCTTGCTACCGGCAACAATGCTGTTTATAATTTAGATAAAAATCAAATCGTAATAAAAGGTAATGTTAATCTTAAAAGAGAGGAAAATATTATAAAAGGTGATAAGCTAATTATTGATTTTGAAACAGGTTTAAGCAAGATGCTAGGATCATCCTCAGAAGATAAAGTAAAAATGAAATATAGTACAGAATAATTATGACTAAGAAGAAAATGCCAATAAAACCCAAGATAATAATATCTAATAAAGGTTTATCAGTTAAAAAACTTGGGAAAATGTTTAAAAATAGACCAATTCTGAGAGATATTAGTATTAAGGTTAAAAAAGGAGAAATAGTCGGATTGCTCGGTCCCAATGGTGCAGGAAAAACTACCTGCTTTTACATAATAATGGGTCTATTATCTGCAGATTACGGATCTATCTATCTAAACGGAACCGAGATAACAAATTTTCCTGTATATTTAAGAGCAAAAAGTGGTTTAGGCTACTTACCTCAAGAATCATCTATTTTTAGAGGTATGACTGTAGAACAAAATATTAGGTCCGTTTTGCAAGTAATAGAGAATGATAGAGATAAAATAGAATTAATGTTAGACGATTTGCTCGCAGAATTTTCTATATCTCATCTAAGAAGAGCATCTGCTATTACACTTTCTGGAGGAGAGAGAAGAAGAGTAGAAATTGCAAGAGCACTTGCAAGTCAACCATCTTTCCTACTTCTAGATGAACCTCTCGCTGGTATTGATCCAGTATCTGTATCAGAAGTTAGTGAACTTGTCAGTCAGGTAAAAGAAAAAAATGTTGGAGTTTTAGTTACAGATCATAATGTTAGAGATACCTTAAATATTGTCGAAAGAGCTTATATTATTCATAATGGAGAAATAATGAAATCTGGTAAACCAAAAGAAATAGCCCAAGATAAAAATGTTAGACAAGTGTATTTGGGTGCTAATTTTAATTTATAAGTCCTTATATTATGAAAACCAGTTTTTTAAAAAAGAATATCAATAATATTAAGCTAAGCTCTTCAAACTCTAGTCTAAGTTTTTATGCTAGCAAAGAATCTTTTTTGGATAAAAACTTATTAACTATAAAGGATGTTTTCGCAGAAATTTATAATGTAGGTAAAAAGGAGTATGGGCTTAAATCAAAAGAATTTTATGCTTCCTTAAAGAAAAAAAATAGTAATGAGTTATTGTCTTTAGATAATGGAATTGTTTTAGTGCATAGCTTTTTTAACGAGTTGAAAAAAAACTGCTTAATGTTTTTTAGACTTCAAAACCCCGTAGTTTTTGATGGTAAAAATTCTACTGATATTATTTTTACACTCATAACACCTGAAAATATAGAAACATCAAATAAGCTACAAATTCTTGCAAAACTTACAAGAATATTAAAAAGCCCTAATATCAGAAAGGAAATTAGGGGAGCTAAAAGAGCAGAAGATGTATTAGCCATATTATTATTACCATCACTATAAATTATGAGGAAAAAAATATGAAAAATGATGATTATAAAGTTGCAGATATAAATCTTGCGGATTGGGGAAGAAAAGAAATCAACCTAGCGGAAAAAGAAATGCCAGGGTTAATCTCACTAAGAGAGGAGTATAAAATGTCAAAGCCTCTAAAAGGAGCGAACATAATTGGTTGTCTTCACATGACTATTCAGACTGCAGTATTAATAGAAACTCTAGTAATATTAGGGGCTAAAGTAAGATGGTCTTCATGTAATATTTTTTCTACTCAAGATCATGCTGCTGCTGCAATAGCTAAAATGAATATTCCTGTTTTTGCATGGAAAGAAGAAACAGAAGAAGAATTCTGGTGGTGTATAGAAAAAACTATAAAAGCAGAAGGTTGGGAACCTAACTTAATTTTAGATGACGGAGGTGACTTAACTAAATTAATGCACGAGAAATATCCTGATCTATTAAATAATATTAAAGGCTTAAGTGAAGAAACAACTACAGGTGTTCAAAGATTATACGAAATGCAGGAAAATAATATATTAAAAGTGCCGGCGATTAATGTTAACGATTCTGTTACAAAATCTAAGTTTGACAATTTGTATGGATGTAGAGAAAGTCTAGTAGATGGTATAAGAAGAGCAACAGATGTTATGCTATCTGGCAAAGTAGCCTTAGTTGCTGGGTATGGTGATGTAGGTAAAGGTTCTGCTGCTAGTTTAAGAAGTGCAGGTGCTAGAGTAATGGTTACTGAAGTAGATCCAATATGTGCGTTACAAGCTTCTATGGAAGGTTATGATGTAGTAAACATTGATGAAATTGCTCACATACCAGATATATTTGTTACAGCTACTGGAAATATTGATGTAATTACCCTAGAACATATGAGAAAAATGAAAGATCAGGCAATAGTCTGTAATATTGGTCACTTTGACTCAGAAATACAGATCAATCAGTTAAATAATATGGTGTGGGATGAAATTAAACCTCAAGTTGATCAGGTAACTTTTCCTGATGGTAAAAAAATTATAGTTCTTGCAAAGGGTAGACTTGTAAACCTAGGCTGTGCAACTGGTCATCCCTCTTTTGTGATGAGTGCTTCATTTACTAATCAAGTACTAGCTCAAATTGAGCTTTTTAACAATCATAATAATTACTCTAATAAAGTCTATACTTTACCAAAACATTTAGATGAAAAAGTGGCAAGGTTACATCTAAATAAAGTTGGAGCTAAATTAACAAAACTTTCTAAAGAACAAGCTGATTATTTAGGAATAGAAGAAAGTGGCCCCTTTAAAAATAAAAGTTATAGATACTAATATAATCTGCAAGTATGTTTAAACATATTTTTGATATAAATGAAGAAAGCAAGACTAAATATATAGCAGAGGAGGTTTCTAAAACATGTCAAAAAGGAGATATATTAGCTTTATCTGGTAGAATGGGCTCTGGTAAAACAACCTTTATAAGATACTTTATTAGAAATATAACTGATATAAAAAAAGTCACGAGCCCTTCATATAACCTGATGTTGCCTTATACATCAAATAAATTAATAATATATCATATGGATGTGTGGAGAATTAAAAACTCCGAAGAAGTATTACCTCTAGGTATAGTTGAAATGTTTGAAAGCTCAATATTTTTAATTGAATGGGCAGAAAAAATTTTAGATATTTTACCTAGTAATCTTCTAAAGGTATCTATAGATATTAAAAATGATATTAGAGTTTTAAAATTAGAAGGTAATAATACTTGGAAAAATAAATTAAAAAAATTAATTGATAATGAAAAAGTATAAATTACCAGTTAGTTTAGAAAGTTTTTTGAAAAAAAAAAATATCAACTCCTCTTCCTTAAAGTTATTAAAAAATGATGCTTCGCGCAGACAATATTATAGAGTCAATAATTTGAGACTTAAGTGTCTTTTAATGGATAGCACTTTAGAAAAGAACTCCTTAAAAGATTTTATAAAGATATCAAGCTGGCTAAAAAAGAACGGCTTTTCTGCTCCTAACCTTTATAGTGTGGATGAGAGAAAAGGTTTATTGTTATTAGAAGATTTTGAAGAAAATAAGTTTAGCATATTGCTTAAAAAAAATAAGACAAAGAAGATATATTACTATAAAAAAGCTATTGACTTACTTACGTCACTTTCAAAAGTTCCTGCGCCCAAATTTATAAATAAATACGACGATTCAGTCTTATACAAGGAGTTAAATCTATATTTAGTTTGGCACTTGGGTTTTGAAAAAAGTATTAATAAAAATGAAGTGAATGAATGGGTTAATATTTGGAAAAAGCTATTTAAAAAGATTGAAGGTAAAAAACCTGTTATGGTACTAAGAGACTTTCACGTAGATAATATATTTTATTTAAAAGAAAGATCTAAAGAAAAAAAAATCGGGCTAATAGATTTTCAAGATGGTCTTATCGGTCACCCTGCATATGATTTAGTTTCTTTACTTCAAGATGTAAGAGTTTTTTTATCAAAGGAGGAAAGAAAATATTTATATAAGTACTTTGTTTCTAAAAATATTTTAAATAAAGAGAAGTTCTATGATGCTTATTTAATATTAGGCACACAACGATTATTAAAAATAATTGGTATTTTTAAAAGATTATCAATCCAGGAAAATAAGCATAATTATATTAAATTTCTTCCAAGAGCAAATACATTATTAAAACAAAACTTAAAAAATAAAATCTTCTACGAATTAAGGGATTGGATTTCCAGTAATTAGAATATGAAGTCTTTAAAAAACATAGAAGCTATACTATTATCTGCGGGTAGAGGTAAAAGAATGAGGTATAAGACAAAGTATATAGCGAAACCATTAGTTAAAGTTTTACAGAAACCCATGTTAGAGATTAACCTGAATTATCTCTCCTCACTAGGGATCAAAAATTGTATAATTAATAATTGTTACAAAAATAAAACAATCGATAGTTTTATTAAAAATTACTCCTATAAAAATAAGTTTCCTATCATAACTTCTTCATTTGAAGAAAAAAGATTGGAAACAGGAGGAGGAATAAAGAATGCATTACATTTGTTTAGAAATGATTATATATTAGCTATAAATGGTGACTCTCTGCTAGTGCATCATAAAAATTATTGCCCTGTTACAGAACTATATAAGAGGTTTGAAAAAGAGAAAATGAGCGTATTACTATTATTAGCATCCATAAAGGATACGATTGGGTATAAAGGAAATGGAGACTTTATAATGCAGTCAAAAAGTTCTACATTTAAAATAAAAAGAAAAAATAATAATAATAATGAGGGCCTTGTTTTTACTGGATGGCAAATAATAAAAAAAGATCTTTTTAAGAAAATATCGGAAAGAAAATTTTCTCTTAACTTGCTTTATGATTTAGCAGAAAACCATAATGGACTATATGGTACAAAAATTAATGGTAACTTTTTACATGCAAGTACACCAAAATCACTTATACAAATTGAAAAATTTATAAATGAAAATAAATATAAATTATGAGAAAAATAGTATTTTATGATTTAGAAACTACTGGAAGATCTTCTTTCTGGGACCAGATAATCCAAATTGCTGCAATATGTACAGATGAAAACCTTAATGTATTAGATGAAATTAATTATATAGGAAGAATAAATACTTTTTGTATTCCTGACCCAGAAGCATTACTAGTAAATAGAATTCCAATTAAAGATATTTATCAATCTAACCTATCAAATTACGCATTAGTTTCTTCAGTTTATAAAAAATTTAGTGATTGGTCCCCTGCTACTTTTATTGGGTATAATTCAATTGCTTTTGATGAAGAAATGTTGAGAAATGCTTTCTTCAAAAATTTATATGATCCGTACCTAACCATTAAAAATAAAAATTTAAGGTCTGATTTGCTTAATAGCACAAGAATAGCAAACTACTTTCATCCAGAAAAAATAAAGAGTATGATAAATAAGAAAGGTACTTCAATTTTAAAATTAGAGAGCATTGCTAAAACAAATGGCATTGAAAACTTTACTGCTCATGATGCATTAGGTGATACTTATGCAACATTGGAACTAGCCAAATTAATAAAGAATAAAACACCAAAAATTTGGAATAGTAGTCTTAAAAACTTACAAAAAAGCTCTCTAGAAGATATTATAGAAGATGAACCATTTTGCTACTTAGAATCTTTCTTTGGAAAATCCAAGCTTTTTTGTTTATCTTTTTGTGGTTTTCATCCGACCTATAAATGGGCCCTATGTTTTGATTTAAGTGAAGATCCACAAAAGATGTTAAATATGAGTTCATCAGAACTTTACTCCTATCTAGAAAGTTCTCCAAAAAAGATTAGAAAGCTAAAACTTAATAAAAGTCCAATTTTATTAGATTTCAAAGACATAAACAAAGTTGATGACTATGGTATATTACCTAATGAAACTATTATAAACCGTCATAATTTTATTAGAGAGAATGACCTTTTGAGAGAAAAGATACTCTCATGTTATGCAAGTAACTCAATTGAAGAATTTTCACAAGTTGATATTTATAATGAGGAAAGTATCTATAAAAAGTTTATTAATAGCAGTGATGACTCATTAATTAAAGATTTTCAAATGTCAGCCTGGGATAAAAAAGTTCAAATCATAGATAAATTTAAAGATAGTAGACTTAAGTATTTTGCTGAATTACTTTTATATGAAGAAAAGCCAGAATTATTAGATGTTGATAAATATACGGAAATTAAAAAATATCAATCTGAAAGACTTTTAAGTACTAATAAAGAGAGGTGGCTAACTATTAACGAGGCTTATAAAAAGATAGATGACTTAAGAGAAAAGTATGATAATAATAAAGATAATATAAATATGTTATATGATATTAATCAATATATTGAAGACTTAGAAAAAAAATTACAAAAGTGAGGTATTAACATGTCAATTTTAAATGTAGATGATAAAAATTTTAAAGAAAAAGTCTTAAACTCTAGCAAACCAGTTTTATGTGACTTTTGGGCTGAATGGTGTGGACCTTGTAAGCAAATATCTCCTATATTGCAAGAATTAGCTGAGGATTTTCAAGAAAAAGTTTTGATAGCTAAAGTTAATATAGACGAAAACCCTGAAATACCTTCAAAATATGGAATCATGAGCATACCAACACTTATACTTTTTAAAAATGGTGAATTAATTGCAACACAAATTGGTTTAGTGGAGAAAAAAACATTATCGACTTGGCTAGACGAGAATATATGATTTATTTCATTTCAGATAAAAAGCTACCTACTAAACCGATTGATCCTGTGATAATGATGCGCTTTCTTTCTAGCTTAGACTGATTATTTTTCTTGATATCATCCAAGGCGTTAAATGCTGTATCGCAAACAAGAGTTTTTATACCATATTTTGTCGCAGCTTTTTGTATTTTATATGGATTGTGATTTTGAAAGTTTGTCATTGATACCAAGTAAATAACTTTTGGATTTGTTTTATTTATTTCTTTTAAAACATTTAAATAACTTTTTTTAATACCAAGTGCTAAAATTATATAAAGATTATTTAAATTACTTTCTTTTACCCAATCAATTAGAACTTTAAATCCCAGCTTATTATGAGCAACATCAGCCCAGATTTCTAAATCTTTGTATGAAGAAGAAGCATGGCTTTTAATTTTCTCAATTCTGCCTGACCACTTAATCATAGATAATGACTTATCTATTGTATTAAAATCAATATTTAATATTTTCTTTTTAACGCACGCCATCAGAGCACATGAAGCATTAATATATTGATGCTTTCCTAATAACGAAAGTCTGCTTAAATTTATTTCAATATCCTTATAATAAAATATTTTATTCTTTACTTTCCAATCCACATTACACTCATTCAATTGACTACCCATAGTATGAGCCTTTTCATGTATGATCTTTTTTGCAGCTAATTTTTGTATACTTGAAATTACACAACTATTTCTTTTTATAATTCCTACTTTTTCTTTAGCAATAGCCTTGATATTGTTTCCAAGAAATTCTTTATGATCTATATCTATAGTAGAAATTATAGATATTAAACTTTTATCTATTATGTTAGTAGCATCACACCTGCCTCCTAAACCTACCTCTAAAATAGTTAAATCTGCTCTGTTTTCGTAAAACATATAAAAAGCAGCAGCAGTTATAATTTCAAAAAATGTTATAGGTAAACCTTCATTAACCTCTTTAATAAATTCTAATACTTCAAATAAATACTTATTAGATATTTTTTTATTTCTAATAAAAAACCTCTCATTAAAAGAAATTAGATGAGGCGACCTATAAACATTAACTGTTTTTCCTTGTATTTTTTGTAAATTAAATAATATTGTTGCTATTGAACCCTTACCGTTCGTTCCTGCAATATGTATTATGTTTTCAATATTTTTGTGAGGATTTTTAAGGCTATGTAATAGTCTTTTTATCCTATTTAGGGATAAATCAACATTTTGAGGATGTAACAAAAAAAAAGATTTTAATATTTTTTCTATTTTTTTATCTTGATGAACTATATTTTGGTAAGCTTGTAACAAACTCTACTGATCCATCAAATGCTTTAATATTCTGGTTAATCTACTTTTAAATTCATTTCTATTTAAAATTAAATCTATCATCCCATTTTCTAGCAAATACTCACTTTTTTGGAAGCCCTCTGGCAATTCTTCATTTACGGTTTTTTTAATTACTCTTGGCCCTGCAAAACCTATCAATGCTCCAGGTTCTGCAATTAAAATATCTCCCAACATAGTGAAGGATGCAGAAACACCTCCTGTAACTGGGTTGGTAAATAGAACTATATAAGGTAACTTTGTTTCCTTGAATATCTCAATCGCAGCAACAGTTCTTGGCATTTGCATTAAAGAAAGTATACCCTCTTGCATTCTAGCTCCTCCTGAAGAAGCTATTATAAGCAGTGGACACCTAGAGGTTCTAGCTACATTAGCTGCTGTTACTATACCTTCACCTACTTGCATACCCATAGATCCACCCATAAAACTAAAATTCATAGCTGCAGTGATTAAATTAATGTTATTAACTTTGCCACTGGCCACAATAATAGCATCATTATCTAATGTTTTTTTTCTAGCTAGCTTTAATCTCTCTGTATATTTAATTTTATCCTTAAAAAGCAATGGGTCTTCTATAACATTAGGCATTTCCTTTATATCAAATTCTTGATTATCATATAAATTTTTGAGCCTTTCTTTAATAGGCATTGGAAGATGTGCTTCACAATTAGAGCATATATACAACCTCTCCTCTAAATCTTTATGAAACATCATCTGACCGCAAGAAGAGCACTTTTGCCATAGATTATCTTTTTTAAGAATCTTTGATTTTATTGCTTTTAGTTTTGGTTTTACGAAATTAGTTAGCCAATTCATATTTTTTTCTTATTTATAGCTTTAGAATACTTTTTTACTAATTTTATAACATTATTAAAAATGTTACTATTATTTTTAACTCCTTTTTCAATTTCTTTTATTAGATCACTTCCTACTACTATGCCATCTGCATACTTAGATATGTCAGAAGCTTTTTTTGTCGAGTTAATACCAAAACCTACTACAAAAGGAATGTTAATGTATTTTTTTAAATACATATAACTTTTCTTTATGTCTAAGAGCTTGTTAATCTTAGACCCCGTAATACCTGTGATGGAAACATAATACAAAAAACCAGAGGAAGCTTTTATAATATTTGCTATTCTTAATTTATTAGTTGTAGGTGTAGCTAACCTTATTAAGTCTATATTAGACTTACTAGCTTCTATTAATAAATCTTCACTAGCTTCTGGAGGCAAGTCTACTATAAGAATGCCATCTACTCCTGATTCTTTTGCGTGTTTAAAAAACTTCTTTAAACCTAATTGTAAAACAGGGTTATAATATCCCATAAGAACTATTGGAGTCTGCTTATTAGTTTCTCTAAATTTTTTTACTAATTCTAAAGTCTTAATCAAAGTGCACCCTGATTTCAGTGCCCTTAAATAACTTCTTTGTATTACAGGACCATCTGCCATTGGATCACTAAATGGCATTCCTATTTCTATGATGTCTACTCCAGCTTTAGGCAATGCCTTTAGCAATTTCAAACTAGTTGAGAAGTTAGGGTCACAGGAAGTTAAAAATGCTATAAAAGCTGATTTATTTTTTTTTCTAAGCACAGAAAACGTGCTATTTATTTTTTTGTTTATCATAATCTTATATTTAAATACTTGGCTATGCTATCAATATCTTTATCACCTCTACCGCACATATTCATAATTAATATATGATTTTTATTTAATTTTTTTGCAAACCCTAAAACAAAAGATAATGCGTGGGCTGGCTCTAGAGCTGGAATGATCCCCTCTATTTTACAACACATTTTAAATGCTTTAATTGCTTCACTATCTTTAACAGAGTAGTAGTTTACTCTACCTGAATCTTTTAACCAGCTATGTTCGGGACCTATTCCTGGATAATCTAAGCCCGCTGAAATTGAATGAGCTTCTTTAATTTGTCCTGAACTATCTTGTATTAAATATGTTTTATTGCCATGCAAAACTCCTGGCTTACCTGCTGTAAGAGAAGCTGCATGTTTTTTTGTATTAATACCCTTTCCTCCAGCCTCTATACCGTATAAATTTACTTTTTTATCATCTAAAAATTCATAAAATAATCCTAAGGCATTTGAACCCCCACCAATACAAGCCACGAGTGAGTCAGGCAATCTATTTTCTTTTTCTAAAATTTGCTTTTTTGTTTCTTTTCCTATTATAGATTGAAAATCTCTTACCATCATAGGATATGGGTGTGGACCAGCAGCTGTACCTATAATATAAAATGTATTTTCTACATTGCTGACCCAATCCCTTAGAGCTTCGTTCATAGCATCTTTTAAACTTGCTGAACCGGTTTCTACAGGAACAATTTTAGCCCCCAGTAAATTCATTTTAAAAACATTTGGTTTTTGTCTCTCTATATCTTTTTTCCCCATATAGACTACACATTCAAGTCCAAATAAGGCACAAACAGTTGCAGTCGCTACACCATGTTGGCCGGCACCTGTCTCAGCAATTATTCTTTTTTTATTCATTCTTATAGCTAGCAAAACTTGACCTAAACAATTGTTAATTTTATGGGCACCAGTATGATTTAATTCATCTCTTTTAAAGTATATTTTTGCTCCGCCTATTAGCTTAGTTAGGTTTTTAGCAAAATAGAGTGGACTTGGCCTACCAATATAATCTTTTGACAAAGATTGTAATTCCATTAGAAATTTCTTGTCTTTTTTATAATATAAATATTTTTTCTCTAACTCTAAAATTAAAGGCATAAGTGTCTCCGCTACATACCTTCCTCCGTATGGACCAAAATTTCCATTATAGTCTGGATATCCTTTAAAAGAATTTTTTTTCATTTCTAAATTAATAATCATTTATTGTGCTACAGAATCTTTTTATTAGCTCAATAGACTTTTTTCCTTTCTCTACCTCAACACCAGAAGAAACATCTAATGCCTTTGCTCCTGTTATATTTATTGCGTGTACAACATTATTATAATCTAAACCTCCAGAAAGTATCCAGTTAAAATTTAATTTTTTATTAGCTACTATATTCCAGTCAAATGATTTTCCTGTACCTCCAATCTCTGATTTATCCTTATAATCAAATAAAAACCAGTCTGAAAATTTTTTATATTTTTCTACAAGATTTAAATCCTCAGAAGATTTAACATTAATCGCTTTTATAATATTTAATTTATATGTTTTCTTTAATCTGCTACAAAATTTGATAGTTTCATTGCCGTGTAGTTGTATATCTCTTATTCCTAAACATATCAATTTTTCTACAAAATCAATTGAAGGATTTACTGTAACTGCCACAGGTTTTATTGATTTAGGTGTTTTATTAATTAATTTTTCTGCTTGTTTATAAGATATATTTCTTGGAGACTTTGCAAAGAAGATCATACCATACCATAATGCGCCATAATCTGCAGCGCAGTTTAATTCTGATACATTTTTTAATCCACATATTTTAATTTTAACTTTTTTTTCACTCATGCTGATAGTTAATTATGTTACTTATTAAATCGTTAGGTTGATTGGATTTTATTAAAGGCCTTCCCATTACTATAAAATCTGCACCTTGTTTAAAAGCTTCGCCCGGTGTCATAAATCTAGCTTGATCGTCATCATTTTTTTTTTCCATTCTGATACCAGGAGTAACAACTTTAAGAGTATCTTGGAATAATTCTTTTACTATTTTTATTTCTAATGGTGAGCATACTATACCTTCTAAACCAGCCTCTTTTGCAATGCCAGCATATCTTTTAACATATTCAGTAATTGGCATTGAATGTCCCATTTCTTGAAGATCTGCATTATTCAAGCTTGTTAAAATAGTCACACCTAATAATATTGGTTTCCTTTTTTCATGAGACATATTATTTACTGTTCTAACAGCTTCTTGAAGCATTTTTTTTCCGCCTGCTACATGAAGAGTTAGCATATATGGGTTTATTATTCTTAACAGTGGTTGTAAACCCATAGAAACCGTATTCGGTATGTCATGTAATTTTAAATCTAAAAATATCTTTAAATTATTTTTAACAAGATTTAATTTTTTAATCCCTTCTAATCCATGGTTAAAAAAAAACTCCATTCCAACTTTATAAACAATATCATATTTTATAGAAGCAACAAAATTTATAGCTTCAGCAATGTCATTAAAATCTAATGCACATATAATGTTGTTTGATTTTGTCATTGTTTTTTACTTTTAAAGAAATAATAACAACTAGCTATAAAAATTCCAATTATAACTGAAGCAAAAAAAAGAAAGTATATTGGGGTCTGTAATCTCATTTCTAAAGGCCAAAGACTTATGTAGATTAAACTCTTATTAGATATGCCGAAAGATATAAAAATTAAAAAAACTAAAAATAATATTAATTTTTTTAATAAACTAAATATATTCACTTATTTATTAGCTCATAAAATGATTTTGCCATTTTAAATTGAGGCAATTTTTTTTTATTTACTTTTATTCTCTCTCCAGTTCTTGGGTTTCTTGCATACCTTTTTTCTCTGACCTTAGTAAAAAAAACTCCAAAACCTCTAAACTCTGCTCTTTCTCCAACATAAAGCGCTTGACTTATTTCATCAACTATAGTTGTTAAAACAGCAAGGGAGTCACTCTCTGTTAGATTTTTCTCTTTAGCTAGTTTTTTAACTATATTAAATTTATTCAAGTCTTACCTAAGTTTTTGCTATTTTTTTTTTGATACTGTATCATCTTTCTTCTTTTTATCAGATTTGGCCTCTAAAGCTGCCCCTAAAATATCTCCTAGTGAAGCTCCTGAGTCAGTAGACCCATAATCTTTCATTGCTTTCTTCTCCTCTGCAAGCTCCATAGATTTAATTGAGAGGTATAACTTTCGTGAAGATTTATCTATACTTGATACCATTGCATCTACTTTTTCACCTTTTGCAAACCTAGATGCCTTTTGCTCTTCTTTGTCACGTGACAAGTCTGCTTTCTTGATAAATCCTAATATATCATTTTCTAATTTTACTTCTAATCCAGCGTCTAAGACATTCTCTATTACACAAGTAACTAAGCTTCCTTTCTTTAATTTTCCAGTAACTATAGACTCAAAAGGATCTTTTTCTAGCTGCTTTATACCTAATGCTATTCTTTCTTTTTCTGCGTCAAGCTCCAGTACTTTACTTTTAACACTCATACCTTTTTGATATTTTTTTAATTCCTCTTCTACTGAATTTTTCCATGATAGATCATTTATATGAACTAGTCCATCTACATCATCAGTAACTTTAATGAATAAACCAAATTCAGTAATATTAGTAATCTCGCCTTCATGAATTGTATCTACTTTTAAAGATTTTTTTATTTCGTCCCATGGGCTTTGGATAGCTTGTTTCATTCCTAAACTAAGTCTTCTTTTTTCCATATCAAAGTCTAAAATTACAACTTCTACCTCATCGCCTGAGTTTACTATTTTGAAAGGATTAGTATTTTTTTTGTTCCAGCTCATTTCAGATACATGAACCAAACCCTCTATTCCTTTATCAATTTCAACAAATGCCCCATAGTCAGCGATATTAGTAACGACTCCTTTATATTTATTTCCAAGTTTGAATTTTTGATCAGCACCTTTCCATGGATCTTCGTTTAATTGTTTCATCCCTAAACTGAGTCTTTGTGAGTCAGAATTGTATTTGATTAATTTAACTTTTATTTTTTTACCAACACTTAATAATTCAGATGGATGACTAATTCTTTTCCAAGAAATATCTGTAACATGCAATAAACCATCCATCTCTCCTAAATCTACAAATGCCCCATAATCAGTAATATTTTTTACTGTGCCTTCCATTATCTGACCCTCTTCTAAAGTTGAAGCCATCTCCTTTTTTGCTTCGGCTCTACCTTCTTCTAAAACAGATCTTCTAGATACAACAATATTACCTCTTTTTCGATCCATTTTCAAAATATGAAATATCTGTTCAGTGCCTAATAAATAGGAATTATCTTTTATCACTTTAACATCTACCTGACTACCGGGAAGAAAAGCAATAGCATCATTAAGATCAACAGAAAAGCCTCCTTTTACCCTTGAAAAAATGCTTCCTTTTACCTGGTCTTTGTTCTTCAAAGCTTTCTCCATAACTTCCCAGGCTGTTTCTCTTTTAGCTCTCTCTCTTGAAAGTACAGCATCTCCAAACTTATTTTCAGCGTGCTCAAAAAAAACTTCAACTTCATCACCTAATTGTGGTTTTTTATCGGGTGGAGTGAACTCTTTAATGGGAACTCTTCCTTCTGATTTGTATCCAATATCAATGACAGCGGATTCTTTCTCTATAGCCACTACTTTACCTTTAACCAATCCACCAACTTTCTTAGTCTCTTTACTGAAAGATTCCTCTAGTAATTCCGCAAAATTTTCTTTACTAGCCTTAATATTAATGTCAGATGCTTTAACAGACATTTGTTTATCCATACTTTCCTACTTTCAAAATTATTATATTTTAATTTTATTTTTTTAAACTAGGTATTCTACTAAAAATTATATTTTTTACAATCTTTATCGTCTGTTCAAAACTTAAGCTTGTATTATCTAAAAGCATTGCATCATCAGCTTTTTTTAATGGGGAATGCTTTCTATTTTTGTCTCTAATATCTCTTTTATTCAAATCCTGAAATACTTCTTCATATTCAATATTTTTTTTATTTTTATTAAATTGCTCAAACCTTCTTTTTGCCCTCACTTCAATATCTGCAGTTAAAAATATTTTTACATCTGCTTCAGGTGCAATAACAGTCCCACAATCTCTTCCTTCTAAGATAATACCATTAAATTTTTTATCATAGTTATTGATACTTGATTTTTGCATATTAACAATAAATTTCCTAACATACTCTAGTTTTGCTAGTTTTGAAGCTGCATTAGTTATCTCTTTAGAGTATAAAGTTTTAGTGTCTTTTAAGTACTTTTTAAATTCTTCATGCTTAATAAAACTTATAAAGCTTGAAACATCTAGTTTACTTTTACCTTCAATAGATATTAGATGTGCAAATGCCCTGTAATATAAACCTGTCTCTAAATAATAAAAGTTCAAGTCCTTAGACACTAATTTACACAAAGAACCTTTTCCTGAGGCGGCAGGTCCGTCAATAGTAATTATTACTCTATTCATGAATTATTTTCTCTGGGTAAGGCTCTTTATTGTCTCAAAAAAATTAGGAAAACTAGTTCTTATTGATTTATTACCAATAATTTTTATCGGTTTAAGTGCAACTAGTCCTAAGATATTAAAAGCCATAGCTATTCTATGATCGTTATTAGAATTTATTTCTGCTTCTCCATTTACTTGTTTTTTTCCAATAATTTCCATATCATCACCAAAAGAGTTGACATTTACACCACATGCTATGAGTCCTTCTTTTATTGCTAAAAACCTATCGCTTTCTTTAAACCTTAGTTCTCCTAGACCTTTCATTGACATTTTTCCTTCACCGCATGCTGCAGCAATCGATAATATTGGGAATTCATCTATTAAAGAAACAACTTCATTACTTTTCAGACAAATATTTGTAAGTTTGGAATATTCTGCTGATATATTACAAATATTTTTAGAGACTCTATTGAAGCTTATCTTTGCTCCCATCTTTTTTAAAACCTTAAAAACTTTAAGTCTCATAGGGTCATTTAAAACATTATTTACTGTAATCTTACTACCTTCTTTAATCAAGCAAGCTACAATTAAAAAAGCAGCAGAAGAAGGGTCTCCTGGTATTGTAAATTTACAGTTCTTTAAATACTCTGCACCATTTACCTCTATTGTGTTAGAATAGTTATTTCCTAGACTCGTTTTTATTTTTACTCCACATTTTTTAAGCATTTCTTCAGTATAACTTCTACTTTTAAATGGCTCTTTTATAATTGTAGCACCTCTTGCTGTTAATGCTGAAAATATTATGGAAGACTTTACCTGCGCAGAAGCCATAGGAAGTTTATATTTAATAGGCATAGTGAAACCCTTCTTTCTTGCACCTAAAACAGTAATAGGAAGTTTTTTCTGATCAGAAAATATAAAGTTAGCACCCATTTTTTCCAAAGGTTCTATAATTCTATCCATTGGTCTATTACTTAATGAATCATCTCCGCAAAATGTTACAGTAGCATTGGAGCCGGCAACCACTCCCATCAACAATCTTGTTCCCGTTCCACTATTGCCCATATAAACTGGTTTTTTGGGAGACATTAAGTTTCCCAAACCTATTCCAGTAATAGTTAAAGAGTTATTTTTTTTATCAATATTTACTTTTCCTCCTAGTGCCTCAACAGCCTTCAAAGTATAATAAACATCTTCGCTATCTAAAATACCCTCTATAACTGTTTCTCCTATAGATAACAAACCTAATATTAATGCTCTTTGAGAGATTGACTTATCTCCTGGAACCCCAACGTTTCCTTTTAAACATATATTATTTACTGCCATATTATCTAAAGATTTAGAAGATTTTTTTTTGTTTTTTTTTAATATATACATAAATTTATGTTGAAAATTTGTAATTTTAAAAATATTTTAAAACTATCATAATTATATAAGCTAATTTAACAACTTAAATTATGGAGCGAAAAATATGGATAAAACTCTGAGAGGTAATAAACATGTTTGTTCTAATTGTAATACTAAGTTTTTTGATTTTAATAAAGAAAAAATTGTTTGCCCTCGTTGCAATACCGAAGTAACAACTAAAAAAGAAAATATCATCATATCTGATAAAATAGCTACTAAAGAAAGTAGTAAAAAAATAGATAGTGAAATATCCTTAGAAGAAGATGTAGGCTTTGATGATGATTTAGAAAACGTTATAGGTGATGAAATTGAATCGGGAGAGGATGAAATCGCTAAAGACTAACCTCTAAACTTAAATAAGGGGCCGTAGCTCAGTTGGGAGAGCGCGTGGATGGCATTCACGAGGTCAGGGGTTCAATCCCCCTCGGCTCCACCACAATTACTTTTTTACTTGCTATTAATGTGCTATAAATGCTTATGAAAAATCGACATTACTTTTTTACTTTTATAGTAACCTTAGTTTTAATTGTTATTATTATATTTTTAAGGAAAAACTTATCTAGTTACCAGAGCACTGATAATGCCTATGTAAGAGGTTCAATAACAAGTATCTCCTCACGCATAGAAGGTTATGTAAGCTCAGTTCCTGGTGTTGTTAATACTGAAGTTAAAAAAGGGGATATAATTGTTAAATTTGATGAAGCTCCATTCCTATCTAAAGTTAATACTGCTAGAGCAGATCTTAAAGCTGCGACTGCTAAATTAACTGAACTAGAAGTATTGAAAGCCTCAGAGAAATTGAAAGTAGAAGAAAAAAAATTAAAATTACAATTAGCAAAAAATAAAATTGAAAGTGCAAATTTTAGAAAAGCTTCAGAAAAGTCAAATTTAGTTATGTTTGAAAATGAGAAAGATAGAATTGAAAAACTACTAAAATCTAATCATGCAACTAAATCTGATTATGAAAAAGCTCTGGCAATGTATGAATTTAGCCTTCACAGAGTTGACCAATATGATACTGATATAAAATCAAAAAAAATAGCTACCCAAGTAATAGGAAAAGAGATTAAAAAAATTGAAATAAACCTTAAAAAGCTTGATGCTGAAAAGTCAAGATACTCAGCTAAAAAAGATTCATTAGAAGCAAAACTTGAAACAAATTTGATTGATTTAGAATCTACTAATATTAGGGCACCAATTGATGGTATAATTGCAAATAGAATAGTTGAACCAGGTGTTTATATGAAAAAGGGATGGCCTCTAATGTCTGTAGTTCCAGTTAAAGATGTTTGGGTAATAGCCAACTTTAAAGAAACTCAAATAAAAAATTTACAAGCTGGTCAAAGAGCTGAAATTATGATTGATGCATTTTCTAGTACAAAAATTAAAGGTCAAGTTTTATCATTTTCTCCAGCTTCAGCATCTTCATTCAGTCTTATTCCTCCACAGAATGCATCAGGAAATTTTGTTAAAGTAGTACAACGTATTCCTATCAAAATTAAAATTGATATTCCATCAAAGTTAATAGGTAAAATAATACCAGGACTCAGTGCTAGAGTTAAAGTTTTTAAAAATTAATTAATTTTTCATTTTATTTTTTAAACTTTTTATCTCAGAATCGCATTGCGATAATCTATATGAAAGCTGTTTTACCATTGATTTAATAATTGGTGGTGATTTATCTAATAACTCATTCAAAATTTTCTGATCTATAGGCAACACAATAGAAGGCTTTAATACCCTTATACTAGCTGTTCTAGGTTTATTTAAGATCAGAGACATCTCACCAAATATTTCCATTTCAGAAATTTCAGATACCTTTTCATTATTGACTTCAATAGCTATTCTACCATCTAGCAACAAGAATGCTTTATCTCCTTTTTCTCCTTGTCTAAAAATATACTCATCAGGTAAAAACTTTTGTTTTAAATTATCATCCATAACTTATTATACACAATTTTATATTTTCTCAAACATTCCTTCTTTAGCCACAATATAATTTTCATTCATATCCCTACACTTTTTTTGTATCTCATCCATTTTTGTATCATCATGTTCAGGGTTATGATGAAAAATAAATAGTTTTTTTATATTACAGTCTTTTGTAAGCCTAACTGCTTCTTGCCAGGTAGAGTGGCCCCAACCTATATAATTTCTAAAATTATCATCATCATAAGTGGAGTCATAAATTAATACATCCGCGTCTTTTAAAAAATTAACTAATTTTTGATTTTTAACTTTAACTTCATGTTCATGATCTGTAATGTAACAAATAGATTTATTGTTAAATTCTATTCTATAACCAGTTGCGCCGTTAGGGTGATTCAAGTTTGTAGTTCTGACCTTAACCTTCCCAATAAAAAAGTCTTTATTAATATCAAAATCAAGATATTTCACATCAGCTAAAAATTTATCTATAGTAATTGGAAATGACGGACTAGAAATTTGTTTTTTTAGAACTTCTAGAGTATTACTTCTAGTTTCTTCATTGCCAGCTCTAATTGAAAATTCAAAACCTTTTGTATAAGCTGGTGCAAAAAATGGTAATCCACAAGTATGATCATAATGAAAATGAGAAATTAAAATATCAAATTTCTTAATATTATTCTTTATTAAGTGATTACCTAAATTAACTAACCCTGACCCCATATCTAATATTATAATTTGGCCGTCAACATTTAACTCTATACAGGAAGTATTGCCGCCATATTTAACGAAACTGTTTCCTGGCGTAGGAATACTGCCTCTAACTCCCCAAAACTTTAGCTGCATTTTTTTTTCATCTTCATAAGTAAAATACTATTATATAATTTAGTCTTTATAAACATTTTTTAAAATATTAGGTATACCTTTTATTTTTGGTAGATTAAGTTTTTTTCCAGCCTCTTCTAAACTTTTGATAAAACTTTTTGATGGTTCTAATTGCTCATACTGTTTTGGTGTTAAGGATACTAACCTTCTGTCTGATAGGTCTGTTTGATATAAATTAACATCATAAGATCTTCCAAAACCTACTAATGCTGTTAAAGCTGGAAGAACTACTACTCCCAATTTTGCTTCTACCATTGATAATGCTACTTCGTAAGATCTAGTATGAGCTATAATTTTTTTAGAATTAAGGTTTTTTTTGAACCAGTCCTCTATTCTCTTCTTGTGCTGACTCCCAAACTCAAAAACTATATTTGAACTTAAAATATTCTGATTATTTTGATTTAGATCTGTGAAACTATCTATTTTATGTAAATCAAGTTGCCTCGGAACTGCTAAAACATAAGGATCAGAAAATATTTCTTTCTTAGAAAAAGATAAGTTTGATGCAGCTAAAGAGTCTTCGGCTACAACGGCAACACTTAATTGTCTTGCATATAATAAATCAATTGCTTCTGCTGGCGTTACTTCTAATACATTAATCTCTATATTAGGTAGGATTTTAGAAAATATTTGCATCGTAGTAGGAAGTAAATTTCTAGCAACAGAAGATAGCATTCCTACTTTTAATATACCCCTAGTATTTTTTGAAAACTCTTTTATTCCTTCTTCTGTTTCTTCAATACTTGCAATAATTTGTTCTGCTCTAGAACATAAATATGCACCTGCGTCAGTAAGATCTATTTTGCTAAATCCCCTATTAAATAATCTAGACCCTAAATCCTCTTCTAATTTCGATATTTGCTGTGATAAAGAAGGCTGAGCCAATCCTAATATTTTAGAAGCTTTAGTATATGATTTAGCCTGAGCTACTGCCCAAAATATTTTTAATTGATGTAGTGTCATTGCCATTAAGTATCACATTTTCTATGTAAGTCTATTTAAGTAATAATAATTTATTTTTTTTTTATTTTATAATCAGTATACTATAAAATAGCAATTAGTAATTCAATCATATTTACTTTTCT
>NZIN01000027.1 GCA_002689905.1 Rickettsiales bacterium | reverse complement strand
TTTTTTCAATAAGTAAGAACAAATTTGCAGAATTTTTCTCTAATATTAACATTTTTTCTTTAAATTGCTTTAAGCTATCATCAAGTATTAATATTTCATTACTTTTAATTAATTGATCTGAATATAAAGCTCTGTTTATATTAAAGCTTCCTAAATGAGACGACAAATTCTTTAATGAATTGTAGATATTTAAATCTTTCCCTATAAAAGTTACTTTATTTAAATTATAAATATTTTTATTCTCTTGCACCAAAAATCACTGTCCCTATTCTAATATTATTTGCACCTAATTCTATAGCTTTTTCGTAGTCACTACTCATCCCCATACTGATACTTTTAAGGTTATTTTTTTCACATATTTCTTTAAGGGTTTTAAAATATATTTCTGGATTTTGATTTTTAGGAGGCATACACATTGCGCCATTTATCACCAATTTATATTTTTCTTTGCACATGGCCAAAAAACTTTCAACCTGGGCAACTAAAATACCTCTTTTTTGTTTTTCATTTCCAATATTAACTTGTATAAATAGTTTTGGAGGTTCTACATTATTATTAAAGATATAATTTGCTAACTTTTTAGCTGAGTTTTCTGTGTCAAGAGTCTCAATCACATTAAAGTTATTAACAATATCCTTTACTTTCTTTGATTGCAAAGCACCGATAAAGTGTAATTTTATTTTATCTTTTTCTATCTTTTTCCACTTGCTAACACTTTCATCTATTCGATTTTCACCAAAACAGCCATGTCCTGAGTTAACAAGTAATTTTATTTTATCAAGCTCTTGCTTTTTTGAAACTGCAACAATATTAACTTCCTTAGGGTTACGATTTACCTTTTTACATATATTTAATATATTTTTTCTTATATTATTTAAATTCTTTAAAATATCGTTATTCATGACTAGTAAAAATGAAATAAAATTAAATAGATCTTTGCAGAAAGTATACAACCTTTCAAGGAAAAACAAAAATGAAACAGTGCTTTTTTGGATATTCTTAGATAGTAATAGAATTAAAGATTATGCTCAATTTATTAACTTAATACCAGAAAGTAAAAAAATAGGTGTAGTATTGAGGTATAAGAATAATAAAAAACTTTATGATTATGCAAAAATATTACTAAAAATATGTAGAAGGAAAAGATTTAAACTTCTTATTTCTACCCATTATAATATAGCAAAATCCATTGGTGCAGATGGTATACATTACCCAAAAAAAATAAGATATGCTAGAAAAGATAAATCTATTATCACAAGTTGTTCATGTCATGATTACAATGATTATAAAAGAGCGAGGCAGTTGTGTGCAGATATTGTTTTTATTTCCCCTATTTTTAATACCTTAAGTGATAAAAATAAGAAAGAACTGGGCTTGAATAAGATAAGTTTACTTGCAAATTATATAAATTGCCAATATTCTGTTCTAGGAGGAGTAAGTAATAAAAATATAAAAATCATGATGGGCAGAGGTATAAATTCTGTTGCAGGTTTGAAATTTATTTGTGAAATTATTAATTATAAATGTTAGAATTAAAAAATATATCAGTGCAGTTTGGAGGTATAAAGGCTCTAAATAACGTAAGTTTTAAGATAGATGAACAATCATTGTTCTCAATTATAGGTCCAAATGGAGCAGGTAAAACTTCTCTTCTTAATGTAATTTCTGGAAGGTATAAACCCAAAAGCGGTAACTTGCTCTATAAAAATAAAGATATTACTGCCTTACATCCAAATAAAAGACCAGTTTTAGGAATTGGAAGAACTTTTCAGAATCTAGCCTTATTTAATCATATGACAGTTCTAGAAAATATATATATTGGGAGACATCATTTGCTAAAAAGTAGTTTCTTGTCCAGTGCTTTTTATTGGTTTTCAGGTGCTCAAAACGAAGAAGTTAAAAATAGAATAGAAGCTGAAAAAATACTTGATTTTTTAGAAATTAGTAATGTAAGAAAATCTATAGCAGGGACACTATCTTATGGTTTAAGAAAAAGGGTAGAGCTTGCGAGAGCAATTGCAATACAACCAGATTTAATTCTTCTTGATGAACCTATGGCAGGAATGAATCAAGAAGAAAAAGAAGATATGGCTAGATTCATAATTGACTTAAATAGAGAATGGAAAATAACTGTAGTAATGATTGAACATGACATGGGTGTAGTTATGGATATTTCAAAAAGAATAGCCGTTTTAGATTTTGGAGAAAAGATTGCGGAGGGAAGTCCAGAGGAAGTAATAAATAATAAGAGGGTACAACAAGCTTATTTAGGTGAAGAAAAATAATGTCAAAAATCAATAATACTATTCCTCATTTAGTTAAATATAACTCAATAAATTATTCAAACGATACGGCCTTAAGAGAAAAAAAGTTTGGCGTTTGGAAAACTAAAAGTTGGAAACAATGCTATGATGAGATTGAAAATATTACATTAGGATTGCTTTCGTTAAGTATAAAAAACAATCAAACTATTGCTATATTGGGCAATAATACTCCAAGATGGGTGTTATCTGAATTAGCTGTTCAGTCTTTAGGGAGTACAGCATTAGGCCTATATTCTGACGCATTAGAAAATGAAATTATCTATTTATTAAAACTTTCAAATTGTAGAACAGTTTTTGTCGAGGATGAAGAGCAAGCGGACAAGCTTATGTCCCTTCCCAGATCGACTGATATAATAGATTTAATAATTTATGACGAGCCTAAAGGCATGAATAAATATAACGACACTAGGCTTATTTCATATAAAAAATTACTAATGAGAGGAGAAGAATATAAAAATAATAACAAAAATATATTTTCTGAAAGATTAAATGAAATAAATGAGGACAATATTTGTATACTTTGTCCAACTTCAGGAACTTCAGCGAATCCTAAGTTAGCAATGATAAGTCATAAGTCATTGCTCAATCATGCTAGAAGTTATCTTAAGGCTGATCCTAAAGATAGTAAGGATGAATATGTTTCTGTTTTACCATTGCCTTGGATTTTAGGACAAGTTTATGACATTGCTAAATGGTGTTTAAGTAGAATGAAAGTCAACTTTGTTGAAGAGACGACTACATTATTTGATGATTTAAGAGAAATTGGCCCTACTTTTATTCTTTTAGCTCCAAGGGTCTGGGAGCAAATGGCAGCTGATATTAGATCTAAAATAATGGATTCATCTATATTAAAAAGATTATTATATAATACATCTATGAGGTTAATGTCTTTTGAGAATGTATTTCTTAAAAAAACTATTTGTGAATACTTGGTTAATAAGTGGTTACGTGATCAGTTAGGGTTATCTAATGTAAAGTCTGCTGCTACTGGAGGTGCAGCATTAGGTCCAGATACTTTTAAATTTTTTGTTGATATTGGGATTCCTCTGAGACAATTATATGGCCAAACGGAACAGATAGGAGCATATACAATTCATAATGAAAATGAGATTGACTTTGATTCTGTAGGGTATCCTTTTGAAGGTATTGAAGTTAAAATTGAACAAGCAGACAAAGAGGGAATAGGAGAAATTATTGTAAAAAATCCTAATAGCATGAGTGGTTACTTGAATACTGAAGATACATTTTTAAAAAATGGTTGGTTTCATACGGGAGATGCTGGTTATATAAATAAGCAAAAACACCTTGTAGTTATCGATAGGATGACTGATATGTCTTACACTATAGACAAAATTAGATATTCACCACAATATATTGAAAATAAATTAAAATTTTCTTCTTATATTGCTGAAGCAGCAGTAATAGGATCAGATAAAGAATATCTATCAGCTATTATATGTGTAAGATACTCTGTGCTTTCTAAATGGGCTGAGGGCAAGAGAATTGCATTTACAACATATTCTGACTTAGCAGCTAAAAAGGAAATAGAGTCTTTAATTACAGAAGAAACTATAAAGGTAAATGAAACATTACCTAAAAAACAAAGAATAAAAAAGTTTGTACTTCTTTATAAAGAATTTGATGCTGATGATGATGAGTTAACTAGGACAAAAAAACTACGTAGAAAATTTGTAATCAAAAAATACGAAGATATAGTTCAAGCTCTTTATAGCAACAAAGATATAATAGCAATTAATACATCTATAAAATTGCAAGATGGGGGTACTCAAAAAATTAATACTGAGCTTAAAATAATAAATTTGGAGAATAATAATGGCGCTTAATTTTTTAATTCAATTATTAGTTAATGGTTTCATAATTGGCCTTCTCTATGGGGTAGTAGCAATGTCCTTTGTGTTAATTTATAAGTCAAGTCAGGTAGTTAATTTTGCACAAGGTGAATTTTTACTTGTAGGAGCTTGGGCCTGTTGGTGGTTGCTAGCAAAGTTTGCATTGCCATTTTATTTGGCATTTATAATTACATTAATATTTATGATATTTTTTGGAATATTAGTGCAGATAATAATATTGAGGCCGTTAATCGGAGAGCCAATTATTTCAATAATTATGGTCACAATTGGTCTTTCAATATTTTTTCAAGCTATGATGAATTGGATGTTTGGTGTTTTTACCGAACCTTTTCCTAGTATTTTTAAAACGGAGAGCTTAAACATTTTTGGATTAAATGTTCAAACAGCCTACCTTATGAGTGGATTGATAAGTATTTTCATCATGATTAGCTTCGCGCTATTTTTTAAAAAGTCTAGACTCGGTTTAGCCATGAGAGCAACTGCTTTTGATCAACAAGCAGCTCAATCTCTAGGCGTCTCAATAAAACAGGTATTTGCTGCAGCGTGGGCTATTTCTGCAATGGTATCTGCTGTAGCTGGAGTAGTATTTGGAATTGTTAATGGAATATCCTCAGGTATAGCGTTTATGGGTATTAAGGTTTTTCCTGCGGTTATATTAGGCGGTTTAGATTCTGTACTAGGAGCTATTTTAGGTGGTTTAGCTATTGGTTTATTAGAGCATTTTGCTCATTATATGGATGTACAGTATTTGAAGGTTGGCAATCTAATTAGAATTGCACCTTTTTATGCATTGATTGTTATATTGATGATAAAGCCTTATGGCTTTTTTGGAACTAAAGATATTGAGAGAGTGTAATTATGAATTTAAAAAACAGTAGACCATGCGGAGATTACAGAACATCATATAAACATGACATGTCTATGTTTGAGGATAAAAAAAGTTTTTTTCTTGCCTGTATAGGTGTAATAGCTTTAATTTTAAGCCCTTTATATTTAGACTCTTATTTAATTTCTCTTTTAATTTATATAGGTTTTTATGCAATTGCAGCCTTAGGTTTAAATATTCTTGTAGGTTTTACTGGACAAATTTCAGTAGGACATGCAGTTTTTTTCGGATTTGGAGCTTTTGCTTCAGCTTGGCTTAATAATAATTTTTCTGTTCCTGTCTTATTTTCAATACCATTAGCCGCACTTTTAACATCACTTACAGGTCTTCTTTTTGGTATTCCTGCCGCCAGAGTTAAGGGACTTTATTTAGCAATAGCTACTTTGGCAGCACAATTTATAATGGAAGATTTTTTTTCCAGAGCTTCTTGGTTCACAGGTGGTGTAGATGGAGCCTCTGCTGAACCACTAAAGGTTTTTGGAGTTTTCTTTGATACAGATGCCAAGTATTTTTTCATAGTTTTATTTTGGGTGGTCGTAAGCTTTATAATTGCTAGTAATTTAATGAGAACAAGAGATGGTAGAGCATTTTTAGCTGTTAGAGATCACTATCTGTCAGCTGAAATGATGGGTATTAATTTAACAAAGTACAGAATATTGTCATTTGGAATCTCTTCTTTTTTTGCAGGCCTTGGTGGTGCACTATATGGTCATTATTTAAACTTTGTATCAATAGAAGAGTTTAATATACAGTTATCTATAACTTTTCTGGCTATGATTATTATAGGAGGTTTGGGTTCAATTAGAGGATCAATGATGGGAGCAGCTTTTATGGTTTTACTTCCTGAGGTTATGGATTGGTTGACTAGGTCTCTTGCGGGAACTTCTATAGACAGTTATTTATCTCTATCAGAAGCTATTCCTTTTATAAAAGAAGGATCTATTGGATTAGTAATAATATTATTCTTGATTTTTGAACCTAATGGATTAGCCTATCGTTGGGGACAGATTAGGGCATGGTTTAAATTGTATCCTTTTTCATATTAGTTTACAGGAGGTATAGATGATAAATTATTTAAAAAAAATAGTATTTGTAACATTTTTAACTTATGGATTTTTTTATTCATACAAGGTTTTTTCAAAAGATATTCCAGTAGGACAATTAGTTGATTTTACTGGCCCAACCTCTAGTGTTGGAAAACCCTTCGGCCAAGGTCATATAGATGCTATCAAGTGGATAAATAAAAATGGAGGTATTAACGAAAGAAAAATTAGGTTAGATACGGTGGATTATAGTTATAAAGCTCCAAGAGCTGTAGCTACATATAAGAGATGGAAATCTAGACTAAAAGTTATAACTGTTATAGGTTGGGGAACCGCTGATACTGAGGCACTAATGGGGACCATTGCTAGAGATAAAATTCCTTTTTTTTCCGGTTCTTATGCAGGACAATTAACTGATCCTACTGGTAAAGCACCAAATTCTTTTAAGGCAGCACCATACAACTTTTTTTACGGACCGTCCTATTCAGATGCCTGTAGAGCATTAGTTTCTTGGGCTTTAGAAGATTGGAAAAAAAAAGGTAAATCAGGTACGCCTAAATTTGTGCATATGGGTGATAATCACCCTTATCCAAATGCACCTAAGCAGGCATGTCAGGAATACGCCCAAGAACTTGGATTAGAAGTATTATCTGTTATAAATTATACATTAGCTCCGGGAGATTTTACAGCACAATGCCTTACATTAAAACAGATCCAAGCTAATTATGCCTATTTAGCTAATTCTTCAAACTCAACGACAGCATTATTAAAAGCTTGTAATACAGTAGGAGCAGAGGTGCAGTTTATGACTAACGTTTGGGGAATAGATGAGACTGTTATTAAAGCATCAGGAAAAGCAGCTGATGGTATAGTGTTCGCGGTAAGGACAAGTTCAGTTTGGGGAGATAAAGGCAAGGGAATGGAACTAATTAAAGAGGTATCCGCAATGTCTGGAAAAAAAGAACAGTATAGATCAGTACATTATATTTCTGCTGTATGTTCAATGTTTTATATAGCAGAAGCAATGAAAACAGCTATTTCTGCGGGAAAGTTAGACGGAGAAGGAATAAGAAATGCTATGTATGAAAATAAAAACTGGGTTCCAAAAGGTTTGGAGGGTATTTGTTTGCCTTCTAATTGGAAAAATGATGATCATAGAGGTTTAATGGAAGTGCCGATATATATGGTTAAAGTAAATGGCCCAACTGATAAAAAAAGCGTAGATGAACTAATGAAGGGTAAGGTTATACAATTAGTAAAAGAAGACCAGATTTCACTTCCAAGAAGAGCTGAATGGAGAGGTTATTAGTATTAATAGAAAAAAATGCTCAAAATAAAAAATATAGAAGTAGTATATAATGAAGTTGTTCTCGTAATTAAGGGTCTTAGTATGGAGGTGAACAAAGGAGAAATAGTTTCTCTTTTAGGAGCAAACGGAGCTGGAAAATCTACTACTCTTAAATCTATATCAGGTTTGTTAAAAACAGAAGATGGAGAAACTACAAAAGGTAATATACTTTTCGAAGGAAAAGAGATAACTAAATCTAATCCCTCTGATATAGTAAAGAACGGTATATTCCAAGTAATGGAAGGAAGACGATGTATAGCAGATATGACTATAGAAGAAAATTTAAGACTAGGGGCTCATACACGATCTGATAGAAAAAATATAAAAGTAGATATAGAAGAAGTCATGAATTTTTTTCCTAGGCTAAGGGATAGAAAAGGTTTATCAGGATACTTATCAGGGGGTGAGCAACAAATGCTTGCTATAGGCAGAGCATTAATGGCAAAACCTAAAATAATTTTAATGGATGAACCATCTATGGGGCTTTCTCCTATGTTAGTGAAAGAAGTTTTTGATATAATAAAAAAATTAAATAAAGATTTGGGTATTACAATACTTTTAGTTGAACAAAATGCTAAATTAGCCCTTAACTTGTCTTCTAGATCCTACATTATGGAAAATGGTAAAATAGTCATGGAGGGATTGTCAACTGAATTAGCTGAGAATGAAGATGTAAAAGAATTTTATTTAGGAGGTGGTAATGAAAAAAGAAAGTCATTTAAAGATTTAAAATCATATAAAAGAAGAAAACGTTGGTTATGAAAAAAGGTAAAGACAGTTCTTTTTTTAGTGAAAAAGAAATACAAGATCCAATAAAAAGAGAAGCTGAGCTTTTCCATAAAATAAATGAAAAACTTATTAGAATTACATCAATGTCTAATGGATGGAAAGAAAAATTAAGAAACATTAGTCTAGAAAATATTAAATCTAGAGAAGATTTTAATAATATTCCAGTGACCAGAAAATCCAGCTTGATAGAATTGCAGAAAGAACATCCTCCATATGCAGAATTAAATACTAAAGATGTAAACAAATTTGATTATATGTTTGCTTCTCCAGGGCCAATTTTTGAACCAGGAGAAGCTGGAGATTTTTGGAATATGGCAAGTTCTTTACATGCTGCTGGACTAAGAGAGGGAGACTTAGTTTATAATACTTTTTCATATCATTTAGGTCCGGCAGGTATTATGTTAAGCAATTCTGCTAATTCTGTAGGATGTTCAGTAGTACCCGGAGGTATAGGAAATACAGATCTACAAATTGCTACAATAGAGGCACTTAATCCGAATTTTTATATAGGAACACCATCATTTTTGAAAATTATTCTAGATAACATTAATAAAAAGAGAATAGATACATCTATTATTAAAAATGCTCTAGTAGGAGCAGAGCCATTTCCTAAAGAACTTAGGAATTACTTGAAAGAAAATTATAATATTTGTCCTTTGCAAATGTATGGAACAGCTGAAGTAGGCTGTATTTCTTATGAAACAAAAGATAGTAATGAAAATGTAAATAATGGTATGATAGTTGAAGAGAATATAATTCTTGAGATAGTAAAGCCAGGATCTGATCAGCAAGCTGAAATTGGAGAAGTTGGAGAAATAGTAGTTACAAAACTTTTATCTGATTACCCAATGATCAGACTTGGAACAGGAGATTTATCTGCTATAATTAATGAACCTAGCCCGTGTGGTAGAACTAATCTTAGAATTAAAGGATGGATGGGTAGAGCAGAACAATCTACTAAAGTAAAAGGATTATTTATTAACCCTGAACAAATAAACCAAATTTCTAAAAACTTTCAGAATATTATTAAGTCCAGATTAGTAATTAGAACTAAAAATTATATAGATAGCCCTGATTTACAATGTGAGGTTAGAAAAAATAGTGAAAGCTCTGCTCAAGATGTACAGAACTTCTTTAAAAACCAATTTAAACTTAATGTAAACGTAAATTTTGTTGAAGAAGGTGAAATCCCTAATGATGGTATTGTTATAGAAGATAAGAGAGACCATAATCATAATTAATTCTATATGAAAGAAAATCTGTCATTAATAGTAAATAAGGTTTCATGTACCCGAAATAGTATTAATATTTTTAAACCTTTAACTTTTAAAGTTTATAAAGGACAACTGTTAGTTATAAAAGGAAAAAATGGTACGGGAAAAACTACATTACTTCACTGTCTAGCAGGTATAATACCTCATCAAGGAGTTATTAAATGGAAAATTAAAAATAACAAAATTGGTTATGTAGGGCATAAATTTGGCTTAAAAGATTACGAAACGGTGGAAGAGTTTATTAATTTTTGGAGAGAAGTATACAAATCTCAAATAATCCTCGAAGACATTGTAAGAAAATTTTCATTATCAAAATTAATTTATTCTCCTATAGGGTTTTTGTCTTACGGGCAAAAAAAAAAATTATCATTTATAAGACTTTTTTTATTGAAAAGCAAAATATGGCTACTAGATGAGCCTTATTCAGGGATGGATGCAATTAATAGGAATATGATATCTAAAATGATAGAAAAAAATATAAATAATAATGGAATTGTCCTCATGTCTACTCATGAGTCTAGAAGAATATTGAATGTTAAGAGTAAAAAGGAAATAGAAATTGTTTAATACATTTTTAATAGTTTTAAAAAAAGATCTTAAAGATAACTTTTTATCTAATAATGCTTGGTTTACTATATCTTTTTTTTTATTATGTCTTTTAGTATTTCCTTTATCTCTGGCAAATAGTAATTATCTAGCTTTAGACATATCAATTTCTGCTATCTGGATCTCTTCTTTATTTGCTAATTTAATAGCTTTAGACCAAATGTACAAAGAAGATCACAATGATGGCACTCTGCTATATTATGTTGTTAACGGAGTACCTCTAAATGTTATAGTTTATGCTAAATGTATAAGCCATTGGCTTTTTAGTGGTTTACCTATAGTAATTATTTCACCTTTATGTTCTTATATTTTATCTGGAAATAATAGCAACAGCCTTTACTTGTTTTTTGGTTTGCTTTTGGGAACACCAATATTTACACTTATTGGTTCACCTATAGCTGCACTTATGTTGGGATCTATGGTTAGAGGACCTATCTTAACCTTTATCACTCTTCCTTTCTATTTACCAGTTATAATATTTGGAGTTTTGGGAACAGGGAATATTGATAACAGTATTAATGCTGAGTTTTATTTATTATTAGCTATTTTAAGTCTAGGAATAATGTTATTTCCTTTACTAACTTCTAAAATACTGAAAATGGTTATTAATTAAAAATGTTTAAAATATTTCATAAATATGCCAACCCTAATAACTTTATAATTACTATAAAGCCATTAAGAAATATTTGTTTTTTTAGTTCATTTATATTTATTTTAATAGGTATTATTATGGCTTTATTTTGGTCTCCACCAGACTACCAACAAAGTGAAACAGTTAGAATAATGTACATTCATGTGTCTTCAGCATGGATAAGTCTTTTTGCATACATACTAATTTTTTTCTTGAGCTTATCATATATTATATGGAAGTTTCCCTTGTTTATTTTGATAGCAAAAGAAATTCCAACTATAGCAATTACATTTACATTAATTACATTAGTTACAGGTTCTTTATGGGGAAAGCCAACATGGGGAACTTATTGGGTATGGGATGCAAGGCTAACTTCTTTTTTAATATTATTATTTATTTATATGGGTTTAATTTTTCTAGATAAAGCTTTTAAATATAGTACTAATGGTGATTTATCATTTGCTTATCTTTCTATAATTGGTGCAATAAATATACCTATTATTAAATTTTCTGTTGATTGGTGGAATACTTTACATCAACCCGCAAGTATAATAAGGGCGGGAGGTCCATCAATAAGTATAGATATGTTAATCCCTTTGTTAGTTATGTCCGTTGGTGTGTTACTATTATTTTCTTTTTTGATTTTAACTAATGTAGAGTCAGCTATAAAAGAAAAACAGTTTGTAAATTTAAATAAAAAGGCTTAGTTGGTGTTATTAAATAAAATTAATTTATTTTTAGAAATGAATGGTTATGGGTTTTTTATTTGGTCATCTTACATCGTTTGGTTTATTTTGTTATTATTATTAACAGTAAAAGTAATCTTAAGGAAAAAAAGTATCGAAAAAAAGGTAAAGTATATTAACGCAAAACAGAGATGAAAATTATATGTTTAAAAGTAAGAAATTTGTAAGGTTTAATTACGTTTTGTTAATTGTTATTAGTTTAGCTGCCGCTACTTTTTTTGTTTTGAAAGCATTAGAAGAAGAAATAGTATTCTTTTATAGCCCATCAACATTAAAAGAAAAAAAAAATAGTATTAAAGGAAATATTAGAGTGGGAGGCTTAGTAAAAGAAAAAAGCGTAAATTTTACCTCTGATGGAATCAAAGTTAAATTTTCTATTACAGATAATAAAAATATTATAAATGTTATATATGAAGGAATTCTTCCTGATCTCTTTAGAGAAAGACAAGGAGTAGTAGTTGAGGGTTTCTTTGATGAAAAAAAAAAAGAATTTATTGCTAAAAAAGTTTTAGCAAAACATGACGAGAACTATATGCCTCCTCAGGTTAAGAAGGCTATAGATGAGGAGTATAAATATGATAGGTGAGATAGGACTAATATTGTTAATATTTGCATTTGTTTTATCGATACTCCAAATTGCTACTTCAATAAATACTTGCTTTATAAATTTTTCTAATTTTAATTATGAAATATTAAGAAAAGTTAATTTAATTATTTGTTTTTTTTTAATTTCTTCATTTATAACTTTAATTATTAGTTATGTATTATCAGACTTTAGTATTTTAAACATTTACAATAATTCTCATACTAATAAACCACTCTTATACAAAATATCTGGTACTTGGGGAAACCATGAGGGATCTTTATTAATGTGGTTAGCATTACTTGGTGTATATGGTTTTTTTCTAACTTTATTTACTAAAAATAATAATAAGTATTTTATTTCAAAAGTTTTTTTCACAACAAATTTAGTAAATGCAGGATTTATAGGGTTTACACTTTTCACGTCTAATCCATTTATTAGAATTAATCCTATACCAGAAGAGGGGAACGGACTTAACCCTGTTTTGCAAGATCCAGGTTTAGCATTTCACCCCCCTTTATTATATTTAGGGTATGTTGGATTAATAATACCATTTGCCTATTCTATTGCGGCCTTACTAGAGGAGAAAATAGATAGAGATTGGGCAAAAGAAATTAGACCTTGGATTTTAGTCTCCTGGATTTTTTTAACATTAGGTATCACATTAGGTTCATTTTGGGCATACTATGAGTTAGGTTGGGGAGGATGGTGGTTTTGGGATCCTGTAGAAAATATATCTTTATTGCCGTGGTTGCTTTTAACTGCATTGTTACATTCTAATAGGGTAACAGAGAAGCGCGATAGCTTAAAGTCTTGGACAATATTGTTATCTATTATAGCATTTTCATTAACTTTGTTAGGAACGTTTATAGTTAGATCTGGATTACTAACTTCAGTACATGCATTTGCTTCTGATCCAGCAAGAGGAATATACATATTAAGCTTCTTATTTATTATAACCTCAGCCTCACTGATATTATATATAGTTAAATACGATAAAATAGAAAATAATGTTAAATTCCATTTAGCTTCAAAAGAAGGAGGTTTATTACTTAATAACATATTTTTATGTTCCTCAGCGGTAACTATTTTGATTGGTACTCTATGGCCTCTTTTTGTAGAGGTTGCAACAGGCAAGGATATTTCAGTAGGTGCTCCTTATTTTAATTTAGTTTTTTTACCTCTTATAATACCGGCTATTTTTGCTAGCGGATTTATAATTAATATAAATTGGAAAAATAACAATCTAGATGGTTTTCTTAGGAAAATAGGAAAAGCATTTGCTATTTTTATATTTTTTATATTTTTAACTATCTTTTTATTAGAGGGTCCAATTATATTCTATATAGGAGTTGCTATGTTTATTTGGTTATTAGTATCTATCATGAATGATTTTCTAGATAAGGTTAGCAATAAAAAAAAATCTAGACTATTAAAACTTAAAAAAGTATTTTCAATACCTATTTCTACCTATGGCATGTATATTGCTCATATAGGTTTAGCTGTTTTTATTTTGGGTGTAGCAGTCTCTGATTCAGGAAAAAAGTACTTTGAAGGTATATTATTAGAGGGTCAAGAAGTTAAAGTAGCACAGTATACAATATTATTTGAAAAAGTTATTGAAAAACGAGAAAAAAACTGGATAGCTGAGAAAGGTCAATTTTTAGTAAGTTTGAATAAGAAAAATATAACAATGCATGCAGAGAGAAGAGTTTATTTAGATACTGGCATGCCAACAACAGAAGCAGGTATCTATAGAAATATATTTAGTCACTTATACATAGTAATGGGACAGCAACAGCCTATAAATTCAGGAAAAAGAATAGTAAGAGTTTATTTTAATCCATTTATAGTTTTAATCTGGGGGGGAGCATTTTTAATGGCTATTGGAGGAATTATATCTATTCTTGATAGAAAAAGAAAAAAGGGCTTTGTTTGAAATATCTCAAAACTTTACCAATAGTATTATTTTTTATTTTATCTTTTTTTTTATATTGGAAAATTACTCACATTAAAGAAAGTAAAGAATTAAGTTCTGCTTTATTAAATAAAGACTTGCCTATCTTACCTTTAGAATTCTTTGAAGGCAATATTTCTTTAAATGATATTTATAAGAAAGAACCTTTTATTATAAATTACTTCGCCTCATGGTGTGCGCCATGTAGAGTTGAACATAAAGTTTTAGATAAGTTCAGCAGGGATAACATCATAATTGGGATTGCTTATAAAGATAGTAAAAAAAATGTAAAAAGCTTTTTAGAAGAATTAGGAAATCCTTATAAGGCAGTATTATTAGATGAGAAAGGAAGAGCAGCAATAGAACTTGGACTGTATGGAGTGCCAGAAACTTATTTTGTTGATGCTTCTGGGAAAATAAAATATAAACAAGTGGGTCCTTTGACTATAGAAAAGTTTGAAAATATAATAAATTTACTGAATAAATAGATATAACGATATGATTTTAATTAAAGCAATCTTCTTTATAAAGTTTTTTCTTTTTTTTAATTTAGGTTTTACGAACCAAACTGAAGTTAATTTAGAAAATAAAATGCGAGAACTTTCTTCGGAGCTTAGATGTCTAGTATGTCAGAATCAATCTCTTCTAGACTCAGATTCAGATTTAGCTAAAGACTTAAAAGAGATAATATATGAAAAACTAGAAAATGGAGAAAGCAAACAAGAAATAAAAGAATACTTAGTAAAAAGATATGGGGAATTTATATTATTCAAGCCACTATTTAATGAGGTTAATTTATTATTATGGTTAGCTCCAATGTTATCTTTTGTAATAATAGGAGTTGTAGGTTTCAGGAAAATAATAATCAAAAAAAAGAAATGATATACATTTTTATATTCATTTTTATTTTAACTGCTTTACTAACTTATTTTATTTTAAAATTTATTATAAAAAATAAAAAGAAAAAAAGACGCCTTATATTCTTAACCTATTTTATCGTATTATTAAGTTTAGTTACTCTTATATATATGCAAATATCTAATTTTTGGATTGGCAATAGTATTATAAATAAAATTAGTAATAATATTTCTATATTTGATGCGAGCAATATAAAACCTCAAGATTTAATTAGAGTTGTTGAAAATCTAGAAAAAAAAATACTTGAAGAGCCTGAAAATATTGATTTAATAAAAAAATTAGCTCAGACTAAATATTTTCTCTTCGACTTTGTAGGAGCTTTAGAAGCATTTGAGAAAGGTAGAGAGTTGGATATAGAAGATATAGATTTAATGATTGGTGAGGCGAATACTAGACTGTTATTAGAAAAAAAAGATATAAGTAATAAAACATTAAATTTATTTAATAAAATAATAGAAAAGGATGAAAACAATATATCTGCCCTAATTGTTTTAGCTAATTATTATTATAGTAAAGATAAAAGACCTCTTTCTAGAAGATATTATAAAAAATTACTAAGTCTAATTGATAAAAATAGCTTAGAATACGAGGAAATAGAAAAAAGATTAGAAAATATAGAGAGTTTAAATGATTAATAAAATATCAGTAGTAATACCCATTTTTAATGAACAAGATAATATAAGCAATCTAATAAAAGAAATTAATACAGTTTTACAAAAAAAAATAACTTATGAAATAGTAGTAGTAGACGATGGGTCTGATGATAATACTCAAGAAGTTCTTAAAAAAATTAGTAAAAAGAGAAAAAATATATTGATAGTTACTCATAAAAAAAATTATGGACAAAGTGTAGGCCTTAAAACAGGAGTATTAAATGCAAAGTATGATTTTATAGCTACCTTGGACGGAGATGGACAAAATGATCCTAAGGATATTCTAAAATTACTGAGAAGTTTTAATGAAAAAGTTGATTTTATGATGGTTATAGGAAATAGAGTGAAAAGGATAGATAGTATTTCTAAAAAGATAGCTTCTAGGTTAGCGTTTAAAATAAGAAAATTAATTTTAAAGGATAATACGCCAGATACAGGTTGTGCACTTAAAATTTTTAGAAAAAAAGATTTTTTATTATTACCTTTTTTTAATCACATACACAGATTTTTACCTTTCTTATATAAAATGTTTCACGGAGAAGTTATTTCTATTGCAGTTAATCATAGAGAAAGAAATAGTGGCATGTCAAAGTATTCAAACTATGAAAGGTTTTTAGTGGGTATAAATGACATATTTGGAGTTGTTTGGTTAAGAAAAAGGTCTGTCTGGCCCATAATTATTGATAAAAATAAAAATATAAAGAGAATAAGGAGAGTTAAATATGGAAATTAGTCTGGGGTGGTTAATAATAGGGTTTGCTGGGCAAATATTTTTTTCAGCAAGATTTATATTACAATGGATTTATAGTGAAATTAATAAAAAAAGTATAATTCCATTAGGTTTTTGGTTTTTTAGTATTTTAGGAGGGATTACTTTATTAGTATATGCAATTCATAGAAAAGACCCTGTTTTTATTATGGGACAGGCTACAGGACTACTTATTTATGGAAGAAATTTATATTTTATAAATAAACAAAATAAAATAAATTTGAACGTTAAAACAATATTAAAAAATATCAAAATATTTTTAAAAGACGTTTTAAGTTTAATTAGAGATAATAAGTAAATTATTTCCAATCTTTAAATAAGTAAATATTAAATATCTTAGACCTTTTATTAGTTTTAAAAATAAGACTATCTATTTTTTCGTACGAGCTACTTTTTTCAATCATTGCATCAGTAGGTTTTGTTCTAGTAACAAACAAAACTTTTTTACCTATTAAATGGTTTTGATGTGTAGTAAGCTCATAATGATCATCTATCCTATTATCTCCGTTCCATTTTGCTTTTTTGACGTCTATATCTTTTAAGTAATATAATAGATGAGCGTAGTCCTCTCTATCATCAGCCATAAAAGCAATATTTTCTCCATTTATTAATTCCTTTTTTAAAACTTCAGATAGAATTTTAATATGTCTTACTTTTGAAAAAGGGTCTAAGTCAAAAAGTGGTAATATGCTGGCTAAGAGAAATATAGCAGCAAAAAATATGTATTGATTAATCAAGCAAATATTCTTGTAAAAATTATTTTTTATATTTATCAAACTGGCCAACAATATACAACCAAAAGGGTAGCCTACTACTGCCCAATTAGCATTAGCTCTTGAAAATATAGCTAATAAAAACACAAGTATTATAGGAAAGATAAAGCATAAAAACAGAATTTTTTGTAAAGTATAAGTATTTTTTAATGAAATATATTTATAGAATAAAAGTATAATAGGAATAATTCCAAACATTACTATTTGAGAAAATAAAAATATTATACCCTGTAAAAAATTTAATTGAATATAATTTAAATTAGCATTATCAGCTGTATGAGAAAAAGTAACAAATTGATTTTTATAGTTCCAAAAAATATTAGGTAAAATCAAAATTACTGTAATAAATAAAGTAATGATAAATTGTTTTCTTAAAAAAAAACTACGGCAATCTTTAAATATGATAGTACTTAAAAGGCAGGATAGAATAATATAAAAGATTGCATACTTTGATAAGAAACCTAATGCAAGAGCAAGAGCTAATAGAAAAACATAGGTATTATGAAATACTTTGGAATAATAGCTTTTTATCAGAATTAAAGCTATAAGCGAGGAAAAAAAAAATTAATGGTACATCTGTAGAAATCATAAAACTAGAAAACGTAATTCCTGGCATTAATAAGAAAAGCAAAGATCCAAAAAAAGATTTTTTATAATTTTTAGTCATACTATAAACTGATAGAAAAATAATAATACTTGTAAGGGAATGAATAAAAGCAGATAAAGATTTTATACAATTTTCTCCGCTTCCGCATGTTTCTGTAATTAATCTAATTAAAAAAGCTAAAAATGGTGGTTTAGAAAAATATCCCCAATCAAGGTTTTGCGACCAATCCCAGTATTGAGCTTCATCAAAGTGTAAAGGTAAATTTAAATAAAAGTTATAAATAACCCTTACAGAAAAAATGGCAAATATAGAAAAAAAAAATAAAGCTAGACTAATTTTTTTTTCTTTAATTAACATAATAAGAAATTAATTTGACTCTAAAACTGTATCCCAATAGAGAAAGTCATTCCAAGTATGGTGTAAGTGGTTAGGTGGAAATAGTTTTCCAGCCTCTCGAAGCTCAAAAAAACTTGGCTTCTTTGGTGCCTTTACTAATTTCAAATTAGCCTCTTTACAACTCATACTACCCTTTTTATTATTACATTTAAAACATGCTGACACTACGTTTTCCCAATTAGATAAACCTCCACGCGCTCTTGATATGACATGATCAAACGTTAAATCAGAAGCTTTAAATTTTGTATTACAATATTGACATTTAAAATGATCTCTTAAAAACAAGTTAAATCGAGTGAAAGGAATTCTTTTATTTATTGGTATAAATTTTTTTAATGAGATTACACTAGGCAGCCTCATAGAGAAATGAGAAGCATTTACTTTTTTTTCATATTCAGCAACAATATTGACTCTATCTAAAAAAACTGCTTTGATAGTATCTTGCCATCCCCACAAAGACAATGGAAAATAGCTAAGGGGTTGATAATCTGCATTTAAAACCAAACAAGGACTATTTTCTAAACTAGTTATTTTTTACTCCTTTAAAGAATTTATTTATTGTCGTTTATTCTACTTTTAATAAAGTTTAAACCAGCTTGCAGACCTTCTTCATTTATAGAATGTTCTAAATTATCAAATACCTTACTGCTAAGAAAACTAGATGAATGTTCTAGTTTCTTTACAGCTTCATACATTTTTTCTATTGGGACTACATTATCATTTTTGCCGTGTACTAATAAAAACTCGTTTTTTGTAAGAGTATCTTCTGGTATAATTCCCAATAGGGCTCCTGAATAACCAACTACACCTAACAGTTTTTCTCTTAAAGCCAAATATAAAGCCAACATTGTTCCTTGACTAAATCCTACAAGGAAATATTGATTTTTTTGAACCTTATATTTGTCTAAATTAATCTTTATATATTTTTTTAAATCCAAATAGGCTTGATGTAATTCACTTAATGTTTGTGCTTCTTTATTGTTAAGTATATCAAACCACTGTCTTCCATGAGGATTACCTGCACATACTTCTGGTCCATTTGGAGAAAGTAAGGTTACTTTGGGTAATTGTGATTTCCACATCTGCCCAATCTGTATAAGGTCATTACCATCTGATCCCCAGCCATGCAAGAAAAAGACTAAAGCATGAGTGTCTTCTTCTGTTTCTATAATAGGACCTTCTAGATTTCTATCTTTAACCATAACTATTTAAGTATACAATTTTTTATGATAATATATATATATATTAATACTATACTCATAAATAAAGGTTTAAATGCAATTTATCTTAAATTTTGGTGTCATCTTTTTTTCTATCGCGGTATTTTTAGTTTTGACTTTAGGAGTGATTGCTATGGCTAGAGGAGATAATTTTAATAAAAATTGGTCGCAAAAACTAATGAGAATGAGAGTGTTATTTCAAGCTGTCGCCATATTATTTATAGTAATTATATTTGGATTAATAAAAAACTAAGGAAATTATGAAAATTTTAGTAGCTGTAAAAAGAGTAGTAGATTACAACGTAAAAATTAGAGTAAAACACGATAAAACTGGAGTAGACAAAGAAAACGTTAAAATGTCGATGAATCCATTTGATGAAATTGCGGTTGAAGAAGCAATTAGACTTAAAGAACAAAATGTGGCAGATCAAGTTTCAGTAATATCAATAGGAAACCAAAGCGTGCAGGAAACTATAAGGTCTGCTTTGGCTATGGGAGCTGATAGAGGTATTATGGTTAAAACAGAACAAGAACTTGAACCTCTCGCAGTGGCAAAAGTATTAGCACATTTTGTTAATAAAGAAAAAAGTGACCTAACTATTTTAGGAAAACAAGCAATTGATGATGATTTTAATCAAACAGGACAAATGCTTGCAGGTATTATGAAATTTCCTCAAGCAACTTTTGCATCTAAAATTTCTAAAGAGGGTCAATCATTATTAGTTACAAGAGAGATAGATGGTGGCTTAGAAACTATTAAAGCAGACTTGCCTTGTATTGTAACCACTGACTTGAGATTAAATGAGCCTAGATATGCTTCATTGCCCAATATAATGAAAGCAAAAAGTAAACCTTTAGACATTATTAATCTAGAAGATTTAAATATTGATATAGAAAATAGACTAGACGTTATTAAAGTTGAAAATCCGCCTGAAAGAGGAGGGGCTGTTAAGATGTTAGAAAGCTCTGATCAGCTAATTGAAGTTCTTAAAAATAAAGAGGGAATATTATGAGTTGTTTAGTAATAGTAGAACAGGATAATGGTTTACCTAATAGAGCAAGCCTTGCTACAATATCAGCTGCTACTAAGTTAAGCAAAGAAATAGATTTACTAGTTTTAAACCCAGAAAACATAGAAAACATAAAAAGAATAAACGGTTTAAATAAAATTTATTCTTTCAATAAAAAAATAGAAAATGTTTTAGCGGAGAATATGGTAAAATGCTTGCTTGAAATTGTTGCTAAATATAAATATATATTAGCTCCGTCTGGAACCTTTTCTAAAAATTTTATGCCAAGATTAGGCGCTATATTAGATTTACAACCTATATCAGATGTTATAAGGATTCATGACAACAATACATTCGATAGACCAATATATGCTGGAAATGCAATTGCTACAGTTCGCTCAAAAGATAATATAATTATGCTTACTATTAGAGGTACTGCATTTGACCCCATTGAAATTGAAGGAGGAAATGCAGAAGTAGAAATCTTATCCGATATTTCAGAAGTTCAAACAATTAAATTTGTCAGCAAGGAAATAACAAAAAGTGAGAGACCTGATTTATCTTCAGCAAAAATTGTTGTTTCTGGAGGAAGAGGAGTTGGTTCTAAGGAAAATTTTGAAATAATTGAAAAATTAGCTGATAAAATGGGCGCAGCCATAGGAGCCAGCAGAGCCGCAGTTGATGCAGGATATATTTCTAATGATTATCAAGTCGGTCAAACAGGTAAGGTAGTAGCACCTGAACTCTATTTAGCAATTGGTATATCTGGAGCTATTCAACACTTGGCAGGGATGAAAGACAGCAAAGTTATAGTTGCTATTAATAAAGATGAAGATGCGCCAATATTTCAGATAGCTGATTATGGTTTAATCGGAGATTTATTTACTACTATACCAAAACTTACTGAAGAAATATCTTAAGCGTATAAATTAATGAATTTTATAGGAATAGACTTAGAAGGCGTCTTGATACCAGAGATTTGGGTTTCTTTATCTGAGAAGACAGGTATTAAAGACTTGCAACTAACTACAAAAGATGTAAGTGACTATAAAGAATTAATGAAAATAAGAATTGAATTATTAAGTAAGAATAGTATTGAGGCAAGTTTATTATTTGATATTGCATCGAAAATTAATCCATATGAAGGTGCTCTAGAGTTCTTAACAAATATTAGAAAAAAATACCAGGTAATCATATTATCAGATACATTTTTTAACTTGTCTTCTCCTGTATTTCAAAAGTTGAATTATCCTACAGTATTTTGCCATGAGCTTTTGGTGGATGATAATAATATGATAAGTGGGATGAAGATGTGTATAGAGGAACATAAACGTTATACTCTTAAATATATGAATGCACTAAATTTTAATACTGTTGCAATAGGAGATAGCTTAAATGATTTAGGTATGTTAAGTGAAGCAAATATAGGTATACTTTTCAAGTCATCAAAAACGATTATAAAAAATTACAGTCAGTATTTTAGTTGTAATTCTTTTGATGTGTTATACGATAAAATTAATACTATTTTTGAAGGGAAGCAAAATTAATATGACTAAAATATCTAGAAGAAATATCTTTAAGGGTTTTGGTTTTATGGCTCTTAGTTCTTTAATTGCAAAAGAAAAACTATTAGCACACA
>NZIN01000026.1 GCA_002689905.1 Rickettsiales bacterium | reverse complement strand
TTTAGAAATTTCCATAAAAAAATTCATACCTATTGCAAAAAAGAAAGATAATCTCGGAGCAAAATCATCTACTTTTAAGCCATTTTTGATAGCAGTCTTAACATATTCTAGTCCATCTGCAATTGTAAATGCCAACTCTTGTACTTGGTTAGCACCTGCTTCTTGCATATGATAACCCGATATAGAAATAGAATTAAATTTGGGCATTTTTTTTGATGTATATTCTATAATATCCGATACAATCTTCATTGAGCTTTCTGGTGGGTAAATATAAGTATTTCTTACTAAAAATTCCTTAAGAATATCATTTTGTATTGTTCCTGAAAGTTTCTCTAACTTAACACCCTGCTCTTCTGCTGCTACAATGTAAGAAGCTAATATAGGTAATACAGCTCCGTTCATAGTCATTGAAACACTCATCTTATCAAGTGGTATTTCATCAAATAATACTTTCATATCTTCCACTGAGTCTATTGCCACTCCAGCTTTTCCAACATCACCAATAACTCTAGGATGGTCACTATCATAACCTCTATGTGTTGCTAAATCAAAAGCTATAGATAAACCCTTTTGACCAGACTTTAAGGCTTGTCTATAAAATTTATTTGACTCTTGCGCTGTTGAAAACCCTGCATATTGTCTTATTGTCCATGGCCTACCAAAATACATAGTAGCTTTCGGCCCTCTTACAAATGGAGCAAAACCCGGCATTGTATCTAAATGTTCTAAGCCATTTAAGTCTTCCTCAGTATATAACGATTTCACCTCTATACCTTCTTGAGATGTCCAATTTAAGTTTGTTGAACTATCATTAATATCAAGTTCTTTTTGTGCTAATTTGTTCCAATCTTTTAAAGATTTTTTAGAAAAATTTGCCATTAAGCATCTTCTTTAGTATTCCAGGGAAGTTTAGAAAGAGGAACTCCCTCTTCCACAAGCTCTTTAGCTTCTCCATTGGTAGTCTCTCCTCTTATAGACCTTGATTTTTTTTCTCCATAATAAATTTTCCTAGCTTCCTCAGCAAAATTCTTTCCAACATTCTCAGTATTTTTTTCTATATATTTTTTAAATTTTCTTATTTCTTTCTCCACAATCATTTTTGTATCTGCTTTTTTAGAGGCTTTCTTACTTATTTTAGTATTTTTGCCTAAGTTAATATTAGGGGCCATGAGTGATTTCTCTATTTTACTTGTATTACAGTTGGGACATAAAATTAAGTTTCTTTTAACTTGATACTCATATTTTGAGTTTGAAGGAAACCAGGCCTCAAACTTATGACCATTCTTACATTCTAGATCAAATAATATCATTTTTATTATTTTTATTATAAAACATATAATAAATATTGTTATATAAATTATAATTACAATAGAATAATGTGTAAAATATCAAAATGGGTTAAATATTGCTTAAAGAAGATACCTAATAATAAGGGTGTTGCTCTAGACTTAGCATGTGGGAAAGGAAGACACTCTAAATATTTATCAGAACAAGGCTTTAAAGTTTTTTCAGTAGATATTAATAAAGAAAGTCTTAAATATTTTTCAGGTAATAATATTATAAAATTATTAAAAGATGTTGAAAGTCATAAAAGTTGGCCCTTAACTGATTGCAAATTTGACGTTATAGTAGTGACTAATTTCTTAAACCGCTCAATATTTACTATGATTCTAAAATCTCTTAAAATAGGGGGCTATCTGATTTATGAAACTTTTAGTGATGGTCACGAAAAAATAGGAAGACCAAATAATCAAAACTATATACTTAAGCCTAAAGAACTTCTGTCCTTATGTTCGGATATTTTACTTATAGAGTACGAGGAAGTATATTCTTTGAATTCTGATGAACATTTTTATAAACAACGTATTTTTTCATGTAATGTTTGATAAAAAAAAAATTAATTTTAACCACTTAAGATCTCACAAAAACTCTGAAAAAAACAAGAGGACCAAGAAGTTTTTTGATACTATTTCAAATACTATCCTTGAAAGAGCCGCTAGTAAAATCAATATTACTAAAGATAATAATATTTTAGAATTAGCCGCTAGAAATAATAGCTTTTACAAAATACTACAATCTAACGGATTAGAAAAAAAATTTATTCAAACATGTTTATCGAGTGATATAAACCTTTTAAATAAGAAAAGAGTAATAATTGATCTAAATAATCAAGCTTTTATACCTAACTTTTTTGATCTATGTTTTAGTTTCTTTTCTATTAACAGTAGTAATAATATTCCTAAAGTATTCAATAATATATTTAATACACTTAAGCCTGGTGGTATATTATTGACAGTTCTCCCTTCAAACTACTCTTTTGTAGAGTTTAGAAATTATTTTTTAAATTTTTTTAAGCCGTCTAAAAACTATAGCTTTAATCCATCACTTGATATTCATACTTTAGGAAATATAGCTAATTCAGTGGGATTTAAAAATATAATTGTAGATAAAGAAGATTTTAAATTTACTGTAAGGGCACCAGAAGACATCTGGAACTTCATAAGATCTACAGGAGAGAGTAATTATCTTAAGAATAGAAAAGATTTTTTTATAAAGAAATCTGAATATAATAAGTTTTATAAACAGTATAAAAATGAACTACTTAAAAAAAATTTAGTTAACAATACTTTTTCTCTTTACTTTTTTATTGGGAACAAGTAATCAACTTCTATAATCAGCATTTATCTCTATATATCTCTTGGTAAGGTCACAGGTCCAGACCTTAGAAGAATAAGTGCCTAAATTTAAATCAAGATTAATTTTTATTTCACTACCTTTTAAATGTGTTGTAATAATTCTTTCATTATATTTATTATTCAATTCACCTTTAATAATTACACTATTTTTTCCAAAACTAAGAGAAAGTTTATTTTGATCTAACATTACATTAGACTTACCTACTGCCATAATTATTCTACCCCAATTAGCATCCTCCCCCGCAATGGCAGTTTTCACTAATGGAGAGTTTGCTATTGTCATAGCTACTTTTTTTGCATCATGATAACTTTTCGCTCCTTTTACACTAATTTCTATTAATTTAGTTGCACCTTCACCATCACAAATAATTTTTTTTGCAAGTTCAATAGATAAATTTTCTAAATCTTTTCTAAATCTAGTCAGAGACTTATCCTTAAATGATTTTACTTTGCTAGGTATTTTTTTTGTTGAAAAAAAACATACCATATCATTGGTAGATGTATCACTATCTACAGTTATGCTATTAAATGACTTTTCATTTACATCTGTTAATAATTGGCCTAGAACGGTTGGAGATAAAGCTGCGTCGGTAAAAATGTATCCAAGCATAGTAGCCATATTAGGAGCTATCATTCCAGAACCTTTTGCAATCCCTATTATATTAACAGTATTATTGCCTATTTTACTTTTCTTATAGACCGCTTTTGCAAAAGTATCAGTAGTTAAAATTGAAGTTGCAAAGTTTTTCCAATTTGTTGTATATGAATTTTTTCTATTTAAAAAATCATTTAATACTTTCATAATTCTTTTTATAGGCAGTTGTTCTCCTATAACGCCTGTAGATGAAACTATTACTTCTTCTTTTTTGCATATAAAATGACTGGAAAGATAATTTAAAATCTTAAGTACATTATTATATCCTTCTTTTCCTGTATATGCATTTGCATTGCCAGAGTTAGCTACTAAAACTTTAACTCTATTATTTTTTTTATTTTTATTTAACCACTGAATATTAGCTGCACAGGTTTTTGATGTTGTAGAAACATAAGCTACATTTGCATAATTATCAAAAATAATTAAAGCTAAATCTAGCTTCGATTTACTTTTAATTTGGGCTTTACCACATAAAATACTTATTCCATCTAATGCTGGGATTTTCGGAAATTTTTTTTCGGAAATTTTTTTCATAATAATTAATATAAATATTTATATACTATTGATATTTCTTATACTATAAATTACAAAATAAATTTATATATTTTTTCAATGCTAAAATTTTTAAAAAACTCTATTTTCACCAATCCCAACCAAAGAACTTTAAATGAATATACAAGTCTTTTAGATAAAGTTAATAACTTTGAAACTCAAATTAAAAATTTATCTGATGCCCAAATTAGAGAAAAAACTAGTCATTTCAGAGATAGCTTAAAGAATGGGACGCATTTAGATGAATTATTACCTGAAGCATTTGCCACGGTTCGAGAAGCTGCCACTAGAACACTTGGACAAAGACATTATGACGTTCAAATTTTAGGAGGTATTGCTCTTCATAAAGGAAAAATAGCAGAAATGAAAACCGGAGAAGGTAAAACCTTGGTTTCTACTTTATCAACTTATTTAAATGCAATAGAGGGTTTAGGTGTTCATGTAGTAACTGTAAATGATTATTTAGCTAAAAGAGACAGTGAGTGGATGGGTGCAATTTATAAGTTTCTTAATCTTTCAGTTGGCTGTATTCATTCTGGAATTGAGGATTCTGAAAGAAAAAAGGCCTATTTAGCAGATGTCACCTACGGAACAAATAATGAGTTTGGTTTTGATTATTTAAGAGATAATATGAGGTTTAATCTGGATGATATGTGTCAGCGTAGTTTTAATTATGCCATAGTTGATGAAGTTGATAGTATTTTAATAGATGAAGCTCGTACGCCTTTAATTATTTCTGGTGCAATTGAGGACAATACAAAACTTTATTCTATTATAAATAATCTTGTTAAAACCATAAATAAAACTTATTATGATATTGATGAAAAATCTAAATCCATCAACCTTAATTCCGATGGAATAGAATACTTTGAAAAGCTTTTATATTCTAAAAACCTATTAAATAACCAAAATTTATATGCTCCTGAAAATATCAGTTTACTTCATCATATAAATCAAGCACTTAAAGCAAATTTTTTATTTGCCAAAGATAAAGACTATTTGGTTAAAGATAATCAAGTAGTTATAGTTGATGAATTCACAGGTAGAATGATGGAAGGAAGAAGGTTTTCAGAGGGATTACACCAAGCTATTGAAGCAAAAGAAAATGTAAAAATACAAAATGAGAATCAAACATTAGCTTCAATAACTTTTCAAAATTATTTCAGAATGTATCCTAAACTTTCTGGCATGACTGGTACTGCAAAAACAGAGGCTGCAGAATTCTCAGAAATTTATGGTTTAGATGTATTAGAAATACCTTCACATAGAAAATTAATAAGAAATGACTCAAATGATGAGATATACAGGACTAATAATGAAAAGTGGCAAGCTGTAGTAAAAGAAATATCTGAAATTAATAATTCAGGCCAACCATTGCTGGTTGGAACTACTAATATAAAGACCTCTGAACTAATATCTAAAAGACTAAAGAGACTTAACATTAAGCACGAAGTATTAAATGCCAGGTTCCATGAAAAGGAAGCAAAAATTATTTCACAGGCAGGAAAACCTTATTCTGTAACAATTGCCACTAATATGGCAGGTAGAGGTACAGACATACAATTAGGTGGCAACAATACTATTATTAAACAAAATGGAAATAATACTAACAAAGAACAAGATTTACACAGCAGAGCATTAAAGTCTGGAGGTTTATTTGTCTTAGGAACTGAAAGACATGAAAGCAGAAGAATAGACAATCAGCTTAGAGGAAGATCAGGAAGACAAGGAGATCCAGGGGCATCAAAATTTTTTATATCTCTTGAAGATGATTTAATGAGAATATTTGGTTCAGAAAGACTTGACGGTATGCTAAAAAAACTTGGTCTTAAAGAAGGAGAAGCTATCGTTCATCCATGGATAAATAAAGCAATTGAAAAAGCTCAATCTAAAGTTGAAGGGCGTAACTTTGAAATAAGAAAAAATCTTCTTAAGTTTGATGATGTTATGAATGATCAGAGGAAGGTTGTCTATGAACAAAGAAAAGAATTACTTTCTACTAATGATATTAATCAAATTTTTTTAGATATGCTAAATGAAACTATTACTAATATATTTGAAAAAAATATTAATGAAAAAGATGAAGAAGAAGTAGAGATTGACAATGTTTTAAAAGAAATAAGGGATATATTTGGAATGCAATTACAAAAAAATTCATACGGAAATAAAGAAGCCTTTCTACAAGAATTAAAAGAAAATATAATTAAAAGGTTAGACAGTAAAATAGATTTAGTTGGTAAAGATAATTTTTCTTTAGTTCAAAAGCAGATTATTGTACAAATTTTAGATCAACAATGGAAATCTCACCTTTTAGCATTGGATCAGCTAAGACAAGGAATTGGACTGAGAGCTTATGCACAAAGGGACCCTCTAAACGAATATAAAAGAGAAGCGTTTACTATGTTTGAAGTTATGCTTGATAATATAAGGGTTACTTCTTGTAGATTTATTATGCTCATTGAAATAGAAAAACAAGAAAATAGAAAAGAAAAAACATCCAAAAGTATTAGAGAGAGGTTGAGAAAGAAGTAACTAATTTATAAATGATATTATATAATTGGCCTTCGTATTTTTAACTCTTATCCACTTAAACCCAGATAGAGTTGGAAAAGGAAGTAATCCTCTCAACTTGTCAATTTTAAGACTTTTTTGTTTTGCAATATTAATAATTTCTTCTGGCTTTATATACATATCCCAGTTATGTGTTTTTTTTGGGACTAGTCTTAAAATATTTTCTGCTACTAATATAGTTGATATATAAGAAATTGTGCTTCTATTGATTGTAGATAAAATAATTATCCCATCTTTATTTAAGCATTGAAAAGTGGTTTTCAAAAATTCTTTAAAGTTTGTTACATGTTCAATTACCTCTAAACAAATAATAATATCAAATTTAAACTTTTTTTCATATAGGACATCTATACTAGAACATTTATAATTTATTTTAAGCCTCTTCAAGTCAGCTCTTTTTTTTGCCTCTTGAATCAGTTTTTTAGACTCGTCTATAGCTGTAATATTAGCATTAAATTCTGCTAAACTTTCGGATAATATTCCTCCCCCACACCCTAAATCGAGTATTTTCTTTTTATTTAAAATATTTTTAAAACTTTCTAACCTGTGGTATCTATTCATAATTCTTTCTTGAATAAATAACATTCTAGTTTCATTCATCGAGTGAAGCATTTTCATAGGTCCTTCTTTATCCCACCAAGTTGATGAAAATCTATCAAAAATACTTTGCTTCAATTGAAAACTCCTTTATTTTAGTATAATACAATTATTTATATTAATTTAATAAAATATGAACATTATAATAAAAAAATTTGGTGGTACATCAGTTTCTAGCTTAGAAAGGATAGAAAGAGCTGTATCTTATATTAAGAAAAGCAGAAAGCAAGGATTTAAAGTCGTTATAGTAGTTTCAGCTATGGGCAAAGAGACTGATAGACTTTTAAATCTTACTTCAGACTTAGATATTTATGAAAAGAGCGATGATATAGCAACTTTATTATCTTCAGGAGAACAAATTTCAAGTGCATTATTTTCTATAATACTTAATAAAAATAATATAAAAGGTAAATCATTTCAGGGCTGGCAGTTGCCGATAAAAACCTCAGAAACGATAACTAATTCGCAAATATTACAAATAGACACTTCTTCTATAAGAAAAAGCTTAAAAAATAATGAAGTTCCTGTAATATCTGGCTTTCAAGGTGTAAATAAATTTAATAGGATCACAACACTAGGTAGAGGTGGCTCAGATACTACTGCAGTAGCCTTGGCAGCTAGTTTAAAAGCAAAAAGGTGCGATATATACACAGATGTAGATGGTGTATATTCAGCTGATCCTAGAATTGTTAAAGAAGCCAAAAAAATAAATGAAATCAACTACGAGGAAATGCTAGAATTATCTTCACTTGGAGCTAAAGTATTACATACAAGATCAGTACAATTAGCTCTCAAATATAATATTAACCTTCAGGTATTATCAAGCTTTACAGGAAAGAAAGGAACTATGTTGAAAAAGAAAAATGTAAATCTAGAAAAACAAATTATTAGAGGAATTGCTCATAGCAGTAATGAAACTTTGATAACACTAATTGACATTGAAAATACTCCAGGAATATCTGCGGTTATATTCAGTGCTCTATCTAAAGAAAATATCAATGTAGATATGATTGTCCAGTCTGGTTCTGCGACAGATGCAAGAGTAACTTACTCTTTTACTGTATTAAAGTCAGATGCTGAAAAGACAAAAACTATTATGTCAAATTTAGAGAAAAAATTAAAATTTACTGACATTTTTATAAATAATAAGATTTGCAAAGTTTCTATTGTAGGTTTGGGCATGAAAACTAATGCTGGAGTTGCTAACTCTATGTTCTCTGAATTAGCAAAGAATAATATTAATATTCATGTTATAAGTACATCTGAAATTAAAATAAGTGTTTTGATAGATGATAAGTATAAAGAATTAGCAATAAGAGCTTTACATACTATTTTCAAATTAAACGCAAAAAAAAATAAATGAAAACAGAATTAAAATATTTTAAAAGTTTGCATCAACTTGGTAGTTTTTTAAAAGAAAATAGAAGAAAGCAAGGATTGAAAATTGATGACGCATCCAAAATTCTTTTAATAAAAAAAAGTATACTTAAGAGCTTTGAAGATGGGGATATCGAAATATCGAACAATTCTCATTTTAAAGGTTTTCTTAATAGTTATATAAAATTTTTAAATTTAGAAAAAACTTGTAAGTTTGAATTTACTAATAATAATAAATTATCTTCACTAGACAAACCAAACTTTCAATTAGAAGCCCCTGAAACTAAAAACACTAAATATAGTTCAATAATTATACTTTTATCGCTAATTGTAATAGGTTTTATTTATTTATTTTGGAATAAAAATACTTATTTAAATTTATATTTAATAGGGACTTCAATTAATTAGAAAAGTGAATATCATGATTAGAAGAAAAACTAAACAAATAAAAGTAGGAAATATTGGTGTGGGATCTAAACATCCTATTACAGTACAGTCAATGACCAATACTCTTACTAGTGATATTAATGCTACAGTTAATCAAATTATGGAGCTTGAAAAAGTGGGTGCAGACCTAGTCAGAGTTTCTTGTCCTGACAAAGAATCTACTACAGCACTTAAAACTATTATTAAATCAGTAAATATTCCTATCATTGCAGATATTCACTTTCATTATAAGCACGCTTTAGAAGCAGCTGATGCTGGAGCTTCATGCCTTCGAATAAATCCTGGAAATATAGGTAGTCAATCAAGGATTGCTGAAGTTGTAAAAGCAGCTAAATATAATAATTGTTCCATTAGAATAGGTGTTAATGCTGGGTCTTTAGAAAAAGAATTACTTCAAAAATATAATAGACCAACACCCGAAGCTTTGCTTGAAAGTGCTCTAAAAAATGTAAGAGCTCTTGAAGACTTTAACTTTTTCAATACAAAAATTAGTGTTAAGGCCTCCAATATCAACTTAGCTATTGAATCTTATCGACTTTTAGCTAATAAAACTGATTATCCTTTACATCTTGGCATAACTGAAGCAGGTGGTGAATTTTCAGGGACTATTAAATCTTCGATGGGAATAGGATTATTGTTATATGAAGGTATAGGAGATACAATAAGAGTTTCTTTATCTGATGATCCTGTCAAAGAAATAAAAGTTGGTATTGAAATCTTAAAATCGTTAAATATCAGGAGATCAGGTATTTCAATTATATCTTGTCCTTCTTGTGCTCGACAAAAATTTGATGTAATTAGCACAGTAAAAGAAATAGAAAGTAAATACTCTTGGGTTAAAGAGCCAATATCTATTTCAATATTAGGGTGTGTGGTTAATGGTCCTGGTGAAGCTATGCATACAAATATAGGGATAACTGGTGGAGGTAATAATAATCATCAAGTGTATATAGATGGAGAAAAAAATTACGTAAGTAAAAATAAGAATCTAGTAGAAGAAATTTCAAGTCTAATAGAAAAAAAGTTAAAAAAAAATGGATAAAATCAGAAGCATTAGAGGAATGCATGACATTTTAGAGCAAGATTTTCTTATGCAGCAAAAAATAATAAATGAGTTTACATTATTATCGAGTTATTTTAGTTTTAAACCGATAAAAACACCTATAATGGAATTTAGTGAGGTTTTTAATAGAACATTAGGTAATTCATCCGATGTAGTCATGAAGGAAATGTATTCCTTTAAAGATAGAAATAATGAAAGTTTAACATTACGTCCTGAAGGTACAGCGGGTATTGCCAGAGCAGTTATTAGTAATGGCTTAACTCAAAACTTACCTCTTAAATTTTATTATTATGGTCCGATGTTTAGGTATGAGAGACCTCAAAAAGGAAGACTTAGACAATTTAATCAAATAGGCATTGAAATGTTTTCTAATTCAAGAATTAATCGTGACCTTGAAGTTATCAGTTTAGCCGAAAATTTAAATAAAAAACTAAAAATAAATAATAATTTAAATCTAAATATCAATAATTTAGGAAATATTCATGATAGAAATATATACATTAAAAAATTAAAGAACTATTACTCTAGTTTTAAAAAAACCCTTTCAAAAGACAGTCTCATAAGACTTCAAAAAAACCCACTTAGAATCTTAGACTCTAAAGATCAAGCTGATATTGAGATTAACAAAAATGCACCTACTATCAGTGAATATTTATCTTCTGATAGTAAAACTTACTTCTCTAAATTCAAAAAAAACCTAAAAGATTTGAATATTTCTTTCTTTGAAAATCCTTTTTTGGTAAGAGGTTTAGACTACTATAATAACACTATTTTTGAATTTACTTTAAAAGACGACCCAAAATTTGCCATTTTAGCTGGAGGTTCCTATGATAATTTAGTCTCTGATTTAGGTGGGCCAGAGCTTTCTGGAACAGGCTGGGCAGGAGGCTTAGAAAGATTAGTTAGCCTTGTTAAGTTTAATGACCAAATAACTAGAAGAATTTTAATAGTATCATTAGAGGATAGTTTTTTATCTTATGCCTATAAAGTTAGAGGGCTATTATTAAAAAGTGATTTTTATACTGAAATATATGATTCTAGCAGTTTTAAAAAAGCCTTAAAATATGCTAATAAAATTAATGCAGATTATGCTGTAATTATTGGGGAGGAGGAAGTCAAAAAAAACTCTTTTAGTATAAAGAATTTGAAAAATGGTGATCAAAAACTTGTTAATGCCACCTTAATACTGGAATATTTTAAAAGTGCTTAAAAACTTTGAAAAAAAAATCAAAGAAGTGCTAGAACTACATAGTTCTATCCAAACAAAATTAATGGATAATAAAATTTCCTCCGAGGAAAGGATAAAACTAAGCAAAAAATTTGCTTCTTTAGAACAAATCCTAGATAGTAAAAAAAGAATTGAAAATATTGAAAAGCAAATTTTAGATAATAAAGGTATTCTATTAAATAATTCTGACGAGGATTTATCTGACCTTGTAAAACAGGATATAATTAGTTTAGAAAAAGATTTAGAATTAAATAATAATAATTTAAAAAAACTTATCATTCCTAAAGACATAGATGATGAAAAAAATGCAATATTGGAAATTAGAGCAGGAACAGGAGGAGATGAAGCAGCATTATTCTCTATGGTATTAATGAAAATGTATCAAAAATTTGCTGAGTTAAAAAGATGGAAAGTAGAAATACTTAGTTTTAGTGAAACCAATATTGGTGGCTGTAAAGAAGCTATAATTTCATTTACAGGTAATTACGTATATTCTCAATTAAAATATGAATCTGGCGTGCATAGAGTTCAAAGAGTACCCCAAACTGAAACACAAGGTAGAATTCACACATCAGCTGCAACTATTGCTGTACTTCCCATGATAGAGGCCGTTGATATTCAAATTGAAGCTAAAGATTTAAGAATAGATACTTTTAGAGCACAAGGTGCAGGTGGTCAACATGTAAATACTACAGATAGTGCCGTAAGAATTACTCATCTCCCGACGAATGTAGTAGCAAGCTGTCAAGACGAGAAGAGTCAGCATAAAAATAAAGCAAAGGCTATGAAAATTTTAGCATCTAGGTTGTACGAAAAGAATAAAATAGAAAATGAAGAAAAAATAGCAAATAAAAGAAAATCTATGGTAGGTAGTGGGGATAGATCAGAAAAAATAAGATCCTATAATTATCCTCAAGGCAGAGTAACTGATCACAGAATTAATTTAACTTTATATAAATTAGAGGATATTACTGCTGGTATAGCATTAAATGAAATAATAGATCCTCTTTTAGCCGCAGACCTAGAAGAAAGAATTAAAGCCTTATAATGGAATTAGATAACTTAATCAATATTTATAAAAAAAAATTTAAGGCTATTGGAATTAAAAACCCTTTAAGCGAAATAAGATTTTTGTTGGCAGAAATGGCTGAGCTTCCTCTGTCTTTTCAAATAATGAACAAAAACTTTATATTAAATAAGACTAAAGAATGTTTTATAAAAAAAAGCCTAGACAGAAGATTGAAGAAAGAACCGCTAGATAGAATTATAAATAAAAAAGTATTTAGAGACTTTGAAATATCTTTAAGCCCAGACACTTTTTCTCCTAGACATGAAACTGAATTATTAATAGATATAATAATAAGCTTAAATTTAAAACCTAATAATATTCTAGAATTAGGAACTGGTTCTGGGGCTGTAATCATAGCTTTAGCTAAAACTTTTTTGAGTGCCAACTGTGTGGCTTCTGATATAAATCATAATAGCCTTAAATTAGCAAAAAAAAATGCACAGAATAATAGAGTTACAGATCAGATAAATTTTATTTGTTGCAATTGGTTAGATATTTTTGTAAATTCTGATTTTGACTTAATTATTGCAAATCCGCCCTATATAAGAACTGAGGTAATTGATACACTAGAACCGGAAGTTAAGTTTTATGATCCTATTATTGCTCTAGATGGTGGAAAAACAGGATTAGACTGCTATAAAGAAATTATATTAGGCCTTAAAAATAAACTTAAAGATAAGACAGTTGTAGTTTTTGAAATAGGTTTTGACCAGGCTTTAAATGTTACAAAACTAATGAAAGAGGCAAATATTATGCAAACCAAGACTTTTTATGACTACGCTAATCACCCTAGATTTATTGTGGGTACTAATAATACAAATATTTTTTAAGTTATGATAAAAAAGAATAATTCCTTTAAAAGAAATAGACCTAAACCCATAAAAAGAAATGGATTAAATGGATTTGACAACAAAATACTAAAGCAAAAACCAAGAGGTAACCCTTTAGAAGTAAAAATAAAATATGAAAGTCTTGCAAAAGATGCCTCATCTGCAGGCGATAAAGTAGCTGCAGAAAATTATATGCAGCATGCTGAACATTTTCTTAGAGTAAATAATTCTATAAAAAAAACTGAATAGTTTTTTTTAAATCCACTCTTGTGGTGCATTAAAACAACACCCATATCTTTATATGAGGTAATAATGGATTTAGATAGTTTTAGTGATAAGTTAAAAATAACAATAGATGCTGCTTTTAACTATGCAAAAGAAGAGGGTTATTCTTTTTTCTCGCCAATACATATATTAATAATACTTTTACAAAATGATAAAGAAGTTATAGAAACAATTGAGTATTTTAAAATAAATAAAGAACTTCTAATTAAAGAAAGCATAAAAACTTCTAACGATTTAAGTGATAAATCCAAAGAAACTCAAATACAAAGTAATTTGGTATTATTACTGAATAGAGCAAATGAAAAAATAAAAGATAATATTAATAAAAATATTCAAAGTAATATATTATTACTGGAATTAGCATCAGAAGCATCACCAATAACAAAAAAAGTTCTTAATAAATTTGATATTTACTATAATAATTTAAATCAATACTTAACAAACCTTACTAAAAACACGCAACCCAAATTTGAAAGCATTGATAAGTACGCCATAAACTTAACTAACTTAGCTAAAAATAATAAAATAGACCCTATAATAGGAAGAGAAAATGAAATTAAAAGGTCTATTCAAATTTTATCAAGGAGAACCAAAAACAACCCTATACTTATTGGTGCTCCTGGAGTCGGAAAAACAGCTTTAGCGGAGGGCATCAGTATTAAAATTATAGAAAATCTCGTACCAGATAACATAAATAATTATCAGTTAATTTCTCTTGACCTATCTTTATTAATGGCAGGTGCAAAGTTTAGAGGAGATTTTGAAGAGAGGTTAAAAAGTGTAATTTCTGAAATTGAACAACATAGTAAGACAATTTTATTTATAGATGAAATCCATACCCTTATAGGCACTGGTTCTAATGATGGCTCTTTAGATGCAGCTAATATACTGAAGCCTGCTTTAGCAAGAGGAAAGCTTCACTGTATTGGAGCAACTACTTTAGATGAATATAGGAAATACTTTGAAAAAGATTCTGCTCTCTCTAGAAGATTTCAGCCTGTATACGTTAATGAACCAACTGTTGAAGATACCATTTCCATATTGAGAGGTTTAAAAGAAAAATATGAATTACACCATGGAATAAGTATTTCAGATAATGCTATTATTTCTGCGGCTACGCTATCTTCAAGATATATAACAAATAGAAAACTCCCTGATAAAGCTATTGATTTAATTGATGAAGCCGCAAGTAAAAAAAGGATAGAGTTAAAATCAAAGCCTTTGAAAGCAGAAATCCTAGAAAGTAGCCTATTAAAAAATAAAATAGAATTAGAAAATATTACTGATGATAATAGAAAAAATAAGGATAAAATAGAAAAGTTAGAACAAGATAATAAAATAAAAGAAAAACAGCTAGGTAAACTTTTAAGTGAGTGGAATCTATATAAAAACAAGATAGAAAAATTAAATATATTAAAAGAAAAACTAGAAAAATTTAAAATTGAACTTAAAGTAGCTAAAAGAAAAGGAAATCTCAATCTAGCTGGTAAATTAACTCATTATGAAATACCTCAATTACAAGAAAATATTTTAGAATTAGAAAACCTGAACAAAAATATTTTAGATGATAAAAAAGTTACCAATAATGATATAGCTGACATAATCTCTAATTGGACAGGTATACCTATTAATAAAGTATTACAATCTGAAAAAGACTCCTTAATTAATTTAGAGAAAATATTGCATAAAAGAATAATAGGACAAGAGTTAGCTATTCAAGCTATATCTTCTGTTATAAAAAGATCTAGAACTGGAATAAATGACCCAAAAAAGCCAATAGGTTCTTTTCTTTTTTTAGGTCCAACTGGCGTAGGTAAAACTGAGGTTGCAAAAACTCTAGCTGAATATTTATTTAAGGATGAAAAAAAGTTAATAACTTTTGATATGTCAGAATATTCAGAAAAACATTCTTTATCTAAGTTGATAGGCGCACCTCCAGGTTATGTAGGTTTTGAAGATAGTGGTCGTCTTACAAAAGCCGTAAAAGAAACACCTTTTAAAGTTATACTTTTTGATGAAATAGAAAAAGCTAACCCTGAAATTTTTAATGTATTTTTACAATTACTAGATGAAGGAAGAATCGTAGATGGTCAAGGCAATATGATTGACTTCAAGAATACAATTATAATTTTGACTTCAAATATTGGAAGTGAGCTTATACTAAATCACACAATTTCTAAAGAAAGGAATTTTAAAATAAATAATAATGTTAAAAGTGTCTTTAAACCCGAGTTTCTCAATAGAATTGATGATATCATAATTTTTGAGAAGTTAAAGAAAGAAGAAATAAAACTAATTATTCAAAGTCAGCTTGCTGATTTAAAGAATAGATTAACTAGTAAAAATATAGATATTACATTTAACCTTGATGTAGTAGATTTACTTTTAGAAAAAGGCTATAACCCTGAGTATGGAGCACGTCCTTTAAAAAGGGTAATAGAGAAAGAAATAGGTGATGTAATAGCAGATGCAATTCTAAAAAATGATATTGATAATAAGACTAATTATAAATTAGAAGTAAAAAAAGAAAAATTTATTATTAACTCTAATTCTTAATAGCATTCATCATTTTTTTGATTTCATCTTTTCTTATATTAAATAATTGTAATTTTGTATCAGTTAACTTTTCTATTTCAGGCATTTTTAACTTATAAGGGTTTATTTGTTTTCTATTATAAAGGACTTCGTAATGCAAATGAGGACCTGTTGACCTTCCTGATGTTCCTACATAACCTATTATTTGTCCTTGATTTACTCTTACATTTTTTCTGATTCCTTTTGCAATTTTAGATAGGTGAGCATACGCAGTATGATATTCTAAATTATGTTTTATTCTTATGTACTTTCCATATCCTCCAAAATAGTTAGCTCTTTCTATCACTCCATCTCCAGCTGCATATATAGGTGTTCCTCTTTTAGCAGCAAAGTCTAAACCTTTATGCATCTTATTATACCCTAATATCGGATGTCTTCTTGTACCAAAACCTGATGATAATCTTGCTCCATCTATAGGAGTTTTCATAAGAGTTTTTCTAACACTTTTTCCATTTTTATCATAATATCTGTCTTTGCCTTGTGTGCTAGTAAAGTGAAAAACCTCCATATTCTTATTATTATCAATTAACACTTTTGAATATACTATTTTTCCAGTAGTTATAAAATTACTTTCATAATCATAAAGGTTTTCATAAAGTATTATAAAAGTGGTTTTAGCTCTTATGTCTCTTTGAAAATCTAATGAAAAACTCAAAAGCCTAACTAATTCAATAAAAGTCTTTTTTGGCAGATTAACTTTCTTAGAGTCCATATAGAGATTAGACTCAATTACTATTTTGCTATATATATTCTTTGTTTTATATGCTTTCTCATAAAAATATACTCTATACGTATTACCAATTTTTATGGCTTGTAATTTACTTAGTTTATTAATTTCATAAGAGATTCCTATAAACTCTTTATCAATAAAAATTATTTCTATACTTTGTCCTGCTTTGATTTGTCTTAGATTGAAGTGAGGTTTAATTTTATTTAATACCTTATTAATTTCATTTGAATCAACTCTATAACTATCTAAAAGTTCATATATACTTTGGCCTTTTTTTAATATTTTCTTAAAAACGTCATAATTGGGATTATTAAATAGGCTTATTCTGGTAAACTCTTTATAATTCTGATTCTCGCTTATTATTTTTTTATTTAAAAAGTTTTTAACATCTGATTTTTTTAGTTTTTCCGTTCTAAATACATTATTACTTTTATAGGTAACTACAGCATCCTTGGCTGTAATATTAATATAAAAGGCTACTAATTTTTTTTTTCTTAATATTATTTTTGCTTTAGAACCTACTTTTATTTTTGATAAATTTAGACCTTTGCTTAAAGATGAAGTAAATTTTCTTAAACTTTTTTTATTAGAAAAAAAAGAATTTGTTAAGCTAGAAATATTATCCCCCTCTTTAAAAATTATATTTAGAATTTCTAAATTTTTATTAACTTTTCTAGAATAATTTTTAATTTTTACAATTCCGCTTTTTTCATCAATAGAAGTATTCAAATTACCTACAATTTCAGAAGCTATTTTAGTGCTTGATACAAAAGCAGAAAAATCATTTTTATTTTTTTTTAAAATTATTGCATCTCTATCATTAACATTTACTGCAAATGTTTTATCCTTATATATTTTAGAAGGCAAAAGCAGATAACTATTATTTTTTAACATCTCTATTGGGTATACAAATGATATGGCATAGGAAGCTTTTTTAGCTTCTTCTTCAGAAAAACCAATCCCTTTAAGAACTTCAGAAAAATCATTTATATACTGATTTTGATTTTTCAGATCTGAGTTGTCTTGAGTACATAAAAAAAATACTACAAAGTAACTTAAAAATAAGATTTTAAGTGTATTAAAAAACTTATTTTTAGATTTTTTAAATTTCTTCATAATTATCTAATAGATATTTCATTTTTTCCTTTATACCTGGGTCACTAACATAATGACCTGCATTCTCTACTCTATGAATATTACATTTATTCAAACCTTTACTAAAAGAATATGAAGTAGAGGGCGGACACAATAAATCATAATCACCTTGTACAATATCTATAGTTATTTTTTCTAAATATTCTTTATTGTTATGAAGTTGATTCTCTTCTAAAAAAAAATAATTCTTAATATAATGCCATTCCATAAATGGTGTATTAGGCAATTTTTTTATCTCCTTATCAATGTAATCTTCCTTAATAAGCTTATTAATATCTGCATTACTATATTTAATTGAAGATAAGCTGCTTTCAAAAGATAACCACAATTTAGCAGCTTTTTCTTTTTCTATTAAATTATTACTCTCCAACATTTTACCCAGTGTATAAATAGGATTGGTTGTTTTTTTTTGTTTAAGTATAGCATTAATTGTAAAGATTAAATGAGGTCTAAAAATTAATGGCGCTTTACAAAAAGCCCACTCTACTTCATTTTTGGTGCCTAGAAATAATGATCTGAGTATCATAGCATTTACACTTTTACGATGCTTTTGCGCATAAGCTACTGCTAAGGTTGAACCCCAAGAACCACCCACCACCAACCAATTTTCTATTTTCAAATATTTTCTTATTTTTTCAATATCTTTAATAAGTAATTCAGTAGTATTTTTTTGAGTGGAACCTCTTGGTGATGACTTTCCTGACCCTCTTTGATCTAAAAAAATAACCCTAAACTTATCAGGATCAAATATTGCTTTCTGACTATCATTGCATCCACTTCCTGGGCCACCATGCAAAAATATGGCAGGAATACCTCCTATTTTGCCATACTCTTCAAAATAAATTGTATGTACACCTTCTCTTATTTGATGTGTTGCAAAAGCTTTTTTTATATTATATAACATACTTTAATTATAAATTAATTTTAAAAAAGCTAAATGAAAAAAAACCTACATCCAGATTATCACACTATAAAAGTTATTATGACCGATGGAAAAGAATTTACAACTAGATCAACCTATGGAAAAGATGGCGAAGTTTTAAAGCTTGATGTTGATCCTGCTTCTCATCCTGCATGGACAGGAGGAAATGCTCAAATAAGAGAAGATGCTGGACAAGTAGCCAGATTTAAAAAGAAGTTTGGTAACATAAAGGTTTAATTTTTATAGCTTCAATAATTGGTTTTTAATATTTAAAGGTATTTTTACCTTACTCTTCATATTATTTCTTTGCACAAATACATGAACGAAATAGCCTTCTGCATTAGCCTTTTTATTTCTCTTATTAAATAAACTAATATCATAAATGACACTAGTTTTTCCTATTTTAAATGTTGATAACCCAGCAAAAATAACTTCAGGGTAGCTAAATGACTTTCTGAATATACACCTTGTCTCAGGTGAAATAGCAATAACATCTGACTTAAGAGGATTATATTTGCATTTATTTATTAAAAACCTATTAATTACAGAATCAAATAAAGAATAATAAACAACATTATTTAAATGTCCAAAAATATCGTTGTCTCCAAACCTAGTATCAACTCTCTCTATAAACCTATAGTCTTTTTTTTTTTTCACTGTTTCTCGATACTTTTTTCTATAATTTTATTAATCATCATTGGACTCTCTAAAGTATGAAAGTGCCCTATCCCTGTTAATATATGAAGTGTCGAGTTCCTTAAAGTATTACTTAAAATTTCACAGTTTTTAATAGGTGTCATTATATCATTCTCTCCTGATATAATAATAATAGGATTTTTAATTTTTCTTATAGACTTTTCATCTATAATAAAATTATTACACGCTTGTAAATCTTTATAGAGTATTCCTTTTTTGGAACTCCTCATCAAAGTATCAATTAAATTTTTCAAATTGATCCCAATAAGTTTTGATCCATATAGTTTTGTATTATCACATAATGACCAATTTATCATATCTTGTACTGCTAGGTCCTGATTAGTTTTACTTTTATTTAGCAACAAGTCATTTACCTTCATAGGGTAAGAAACTCCTATTAAAAAAACCTTTTCAATTAAACTGCCTCCATTAATAAGTGCATCTAAACAAATTAAACTCCCCATGCTATGACCTACTAAATAAACTTTTTTATGAGGTAATTTTTTTAATAAATTTAAAACTAGTTTACTCATTTTTTTAATTGAAGACACAGGACTACAATCATTTGCACCATGCCCTGGTAGATCCAATGATAGTGTTGAATATTTACGATTATAGAAATATCTATTTTGGAAAACCCATACAGTATGGTCGCATGCAGCACCATGAATAAAAACTATTAGTGGAGAACTAATTGAATACTTTTTATAATAAACTTTTAATTTACTTTTTTTCATCTATTTATTTTCTTCAAAGCAGCTGATAAATCTTCTAATAAATCATCTAAATCTTCAATTCCTATTGATAGCCTAATTAAATCTTCTGTAATTCCTGATTTTTTTAAATCCTTTTTATTTAATTGTGAATGTGTAGTACTTGCTGGATGAATAACTAAAGATTTAGCATCACCAATATTTGCAAGATGAGAAAAAATTTTTAAGTTTTCAATAAATTTTAAAGCACTTTTCTTCCCACCTTTTAGTCCAAAAGAAACAATAGCTCCTGTACCTTTTGGCATTAGTTTAGCAGCTAATTGAAAATCCTTATGAGACTTTAAGCCAGGGTATGATATCCAGCTAACTTCATCTCTTCCCGATAAATAAGAGGCGATGTACTCACAATTAGAAACATGTCTCATCATTCTTGGCCCAAGAGTTTCAACTCCCATTAGCAAGTAAAAAGCATTCTGAGGTGATAAAGCTGCACCAAAATCTCTCAGGCCCTCAGATCTTGCCCTCATCAAAAAAGCTGCTGGCCCATATTCCTCAAAATAATTTAAATTATTATAGCCTTCGTATGGAGCAGTAATATTTTTATATTTTGTTGTTGCTTTCCAATCAAAGTTACCAGAGTCAATAACAACTCCTCCAATAGCTACTCCATGACCACCTATAAACTTGGTAGCTGAGTGTATTACCATATCAGCACCAAAGTTAATCGGGTTAAATAGAAAAGGAGTTGCTATAGTATTATCAACTACAAATAAAATTTTATTTTTTTTACATATTTTAGAAACTTCCGGAACATTTAGAACTTCTAATCTAGGGTTTCCTATAGTTTCAGAAAAAATTAGTTTAGTATTTCTTTTTATATTCTTCTTAATTAAAGCTAAGTTGCTTAAATCTATAAATGTAGTCTCTATACCAAACCTTTTTAATGTAAGACCCATCAGATTTCTACTACCTCCGTAAATTCTATCGGAAGAAATAATATGGTCTCCTTTATTAAGTAAAGTAGCTAATGTCAAATGTAACGCTGCTTGTCCACTAGATACACAAATAGCACCTATTCCTCCTTCTAAAGAAGCTAATCTCTCTTCTAATGCGCTAACAGTAGGATTTGATATTCTACTATAAATATGACCATCTATTTCTAAATTAAAAACTGAAGAAGCCTGTTGAAAGCTCTCAAACGAATAAGAAGTAGTTTGATAAATAGGTAAAGCTCTTGACCTAAAATCTTTATCTAGCTTTTGCCCTGAGTGAACACTTAAAGTATTAAAACTAAACTTATTATTTTTTTTTTTCATATTATCTATTTATTAAAAATTTGCTCTGCATTATTTCTTTCATTGTGCCTTTTCTTTATTTCAATTTCAACAGATCTAACCATATTTAATAATTCAGTTTTATAAACCTTTAGCTCTTCTATTGATAGGTTCGCAATATTTTCTTTATTTTCCTTAGCAGATATAATTTCTATTTCATCCATAATAATAGTATTATAATTAAAAAGTAATAATTATTAAGAGTTATTTATGAATATTCCAAATAAAATGAATTATATAGAGGTAAAAAAACATAAAGGAAAAAATACTTTACTCTTAAATCAATCAGATATTCCGTCTATAAATGATGATGAAATATTAATAAAAGTTTTTGCTAGTGGTGTTAATAGACCAGATATCCTCCAAAGAAAAGGACTTTATGCCCCTCCTAAAGATGCTAGCCCTATAATAGGTTTAGAAGTTTCTGGGAAAATTGTTAAGTTAGGAAAAAAAGTTAAAAAACTAAAGGTCAATGATAAAATATGCGCCCTCACCCATGGAGGTGGTTATGCTGAGTACTGTAAAGTGCATTATAAGCATGCCTTGTCCATACCAAAAGGTATGAATTATGTTGAAGCTGCCGCAATACCAGAAAACTTTTTTACTGTGTGGTATAACCTTATAGATAGAGCTAAAATAAAAAAGAATGAAACTATACTTATTCATGGTGGTTCAAGTGGTATAGGATCTATAGCTATTCAATTAGCTAAATTTCATGAATGCAGGGTAATTACAACAGTAGGAAACAAAAATAAATGTTTATTTTGCAAATCATTAGGTGCAGATTTAGTAATTAATTATAATAAAGATGATTTCTTTAAAAAAATACAACTGTATACAAATAATTCAGGAGTAGATATTATTTTAGACATGGTAGGAAAAAATTATTTTAATAAAAACTTAACTTTATTAAAAGATAAGGGAAGACTAATAATGATAGCTTTTTTATCTGGAAGTATTGTAAAAGCTGATCTTACTCAAGTTATGATAAAAAGGCTGATTTTATCAGGTTCAACCCTTAGACCGAGAACCGTTAAAGAAAAAACTCGAATAGCTAGCAACATATATAAAAGTTACTGGACAGCCCTAGCTAAAAAAACTATAAAACCTATTATCTTTAAAATATATGATTTAAAAGATGCTTGCAAAGCTCATAATTTGATGGAGAGCAGTAAACATATAGGAAAAATAATTCTTAGAACAAATTCAAAGGAGAAAAAATGAATAGCCCATTAATGCCAAAATCTACAGCAGTGTGGTTAATTGATAATACCGCGTTAACTTTTGAACAAATAGCAAAGTTTTGCAACCTACATATATTAGAGGTGCAAGGAATCGCAGATGGTGAAGTAGCTGAAGGAATACAAGGTAAGAATCCTGTTACTTCTGGAGAGTTAACTACAGAAGAAATAAAAAGATGTGAAAATGACAGCTCTCAACTTCTTGAAATTATTAAAGGAATTATACCTTTAAGTTCTGACGTGAATAAAAAGAAAAAAGGCTTTACTCCTGCATCTAGAAGACAACTTATTCCTGACGCAATAGTATGGTTCATTAAATATTATCCTGACTTAACTGATGCTCAAATTATAAAGTTAATTGGGACTACTAAAAATACTATTAAATCGATAAAAAATAGAGAACATTGGAATATGCAGAATATTACCCCAAGAGATCCAGTATTACTTGCTTTGTGCAAACAATCAGCTTTAGGAGAAGCTATAGCATTAGCAAAAAAAAAGAGTGAAAAAAAATAGATGAATCAGAAAGAATTTTCATTTTTATGTAAAAATACTAAAGTTCTGTTACTAGGAGATATTATGCTAGACAGATATGTTGCAGGTAAAGTAAACAGAATATCTCCAGAAGCACCTGTTCCCGTTTTTTTATCCGAAGACACAAAACAATTTCTGGGAGGAGCAGGTAATGTTTTTAATAATTTAGTGTCTATTGGTGTCAAGACTACTATTATTTCTATAATAGGCAAAGATCCAAATGGAAATAAAATTGAAAAAATTGTTAAACAAATAAAAAATAATAAGGTTTATTTATATAAAGAAAAAAATAGAATTTCTACAGTTAAGACAAGATACTCTGTTAATGGACAACAATTAATAAGAGTTGATGATGAAACACCTAAGCAATTAACTAATTTAGCCCATAACTTTATTATTAAAATATTTAAGCAAGAGTTATCTAAACATAATATTGTTGTTCTTTCTGATTATAATAAAGGTATATTTAGTAAAAAACTTA
>NZIN01000025.1 GCA_002689905.1 Rickettsiales bacterium | reverse complement strand
TTTTGCTATTATTGCACATATAGATCATGGAAAATCAACTCTAGCAGATAGGCTAATAGAGTTCTGCGGCGGGGTAACTAGCAGAGAGATGAAACAACAAGTTCTTGATTCAATGGAAATAGAGAGAGAAAGAGGTATTACTATCAAAGCTCAATCTGTAAGATTGGAATACAAAGATAAAAATGGTGAAACTTATATACTGAATTTAATAGACACTCCTGGACATGTAGACTTTAGTTATGAAGTTTCAAGATCTATGGCTGCTTGTGAAGGTGCTCTGCTTTTGGTGGATGCTACTCAAGGTGTTGAGGCACAAACATTAGCTAATTCTTGGTTAGCTATAGAAGCAGATCTAGAAATTATTCCAGTCCTAAATAAAATAGATTTACCATCTTCAGAGCCTGAAAGAATTAAAGAACAGATAGAAGAAATAATTGGTATAGATACTGATAATACTGTTTCTGTTTCTGCTAAAACAGGGGTAGGTGTAGATAAGGTTATAGATAACCTAATAGAAAAATTACCTTCTCCTAAAGGTAGTATTAAATCTCCTCTTAGAGTGTTATTAGTTGATTCTTGGTATGATACTTATTTAGGTGTAATGGTATTAGTAAGAGTTGTAGATGGTATATTAAAAAAAGGGGAAAAAATTAAACTTTTATTATCAGATAGCGAATATCAAGTCGAGAAAGTAGGTGTTTTCAGACCTAAACCAGAAGAAGTAATAGAGCTGAGAGCAGGAGAAGTAGGTTTTATTACAGCTAATATAAAAGAGACGTCTTTAGCTTGGGTTGGTGATACTATAGTTAACAGTAAGAATATTTATAATGTATCTCCACTACCAGGTTTTAAGCCTAGTACTCCTGTAGTATTTTGTGGGTTATATCCTATAGATGCTTCTGATTACGATCACTTGAAAGACTCGCTGAACAAACTCAAGTTAAATGATAGTTCATTTACCTTTGAAAATGAGTCCAGTGTTGCATTAGGTCTTGGCTTTAGATGTGGATTTTTAGGTTTGTTACATTTAGAAATTACACAAGAAAGACTCAAGCGAGAATTCTCTCTTGATTTAGTAGTAACTCCTCCTAGTGTAGTCTATAAAGTAAAAAGAACTGACAATATCATTTTAGAAATTCATAACCCTGCAGATTGGCCGGAACAAACTAAAATCAATGAGATTAGTGAACCTTGGATTAATGCCACTATTTTTTCTTCAGATACTTACTTAGGTGGGATTCTTAAGTTATGTATTGAAAAGAGAGGAATTCAAAAAGATATTAATTTTACTGGAAATAGGGTTATGATAAATTTTCATTTACCATTAAACGAGGTAATTTTTGATTTTCATGACAGAATAAAATCTATAAGTCAGGGTTATGCTAGCTTTGACTATGAAATTATAGATTATAAAATAGGAAAATTAGAGAAGGTAAATATTTTAGTTAATGGAGAGAATGTTGAAAGTTTAGCTTTTATTACACATAAGGAAAAAGCGGTACAAAGAGGGAGAGCTATTTGCAATAAACTTAAGGAATCTATACCAAAGCAATTATTTAAAATTGCTATTCAGGCATCAATAGGCTCTAAAGTTATAGCTAGAGAAACTATAGGGTCGTTAAGAAAAGATGTTATTGCTAAATGTTACGGAGGAGATGTCACAAGAAAAAGAAAATTATTAGAAAAACAGAAAGCAGGAAAAAAGAAAATGAAGCAAGTTGGAAATGTAAATATCCCTCAAGAAGCATTCTTAGCTGCAATAAAATTAGATAATTAGAATGAAAAAAACTAAAGTATTAATTGTACTGCCCTCATATGCAATAGGAGGGGCAGAAAAGGTAATTTTGTCTTATTTTAAAAATTTTCAAAGTTCTGATTTAATATTAAAGTTATTAATTATTAATAAAAAAAACTTTCCTAATAAAATTAGCAGTAAAGACGTTATAAAACTTAGTAATTCAAAGTTTATTTATGCGCTGCCTAAAGTTATAAAAATAATAAAGAAAGATCAATTTAATATAGTTTTATCAACTTTCCCAAATATTTCGGCAATTTTATTAGCTCTCAAACACTTTAGGATAATAAATTGTAAAATATTAATAAGGCAACCAAATGAAATAAATATGTCCTTAAGAGGAGAATTGAAATTAATATTTTTAAAGTATATTTATAAATATTTTATCAAATTTGCTAATGCTGTAATAGTCACATCTTTATTCATGAGAGATGAAGCTCTAAAAAATAATGTGAAACCTAACAAAATATTTATATTGAGAAATCCAATAGATGTTAAAGAAACTAGGAAAAAAATAAAACCAATAAAACAATTCAATAATAAAGTTAATTTAATATTTGTAGGTAGATTAGTCTTTCAAAAAGGTGTAGATAGAATTTTGAAGTTTTTTGCTAATAACAACAATTTAGGTCTTACTATTATAGGAGATGGAAACCAAAAACAAAGATTATTAAAAATAGCAAATAATTTGGGAGTGCTTGAAAAAGTGATTTTTGTAGGACAAAAAATTAGACCTTATAGTTACATTGCAGGAGCAGACTATTTTATATTACCATCAAGATGGGAAGGACTTCCCAACTGTGTTTTGGAGTCTCTAGCTTTAGGAACACCAGTGATAACTACAAAAGATGTTCATAGCCTTATTGATTTTAAAAAAAATATTGCTGATAAGAGTATTATTATTTTTAAGGATATAGAAGAGTTAGGAAAAAAAATTAAAAAATTACACAAAAGAAAAGATTATAGAAAACCTAAGCTTAGAAAATCTTTATTAATAAATTATACTTCCAATAATTCTTACAATAGAGAACTAAATAAAATTATGTTGAATTTAGTATGAAAAATAATATTAAAGTATTACATGTCATTGCTAGTCTAGGTAATGGGGGTGCAGAACGTCAATTGGTTGAATTACTAAAACATAATAGAAATCATGGTGTTGTTTTGTTTACTGATGCAGATGTATATAAAGACAGCCTTAATAGTATGGGGATAAAATATTGGGAATTTAATGTAAAAGGTAAACTACTAGTTTTTAATAAAATATTTATGTTTAAAAGGATTTTACAAGAATTTAAACCTGATATAATACAGGCCTGGATGTACAATGCTTGTTTATTTTCAGCTGTATGTAAATTCTGTAGTATATATAAATTACCACTTATATGGTGTATTAGATGCTCTGACATGATTACAAAGTATTATTCTACTTCTCTTAAATTAGTAATTCTATCTTGTAGAATATTTTCTAAAACAGCAGATAAGATAATTTACAACTCTGTTGCCGGAATGTCTTACCATAAAAAAATAGGATTCATTGGACACCAACAGGAAGTCATTTTTAATGGGGTCGACTCTTCTAAATTTAAGTTTGATATTTATTATAGAAAAAAACTTAGAAATTATTTTAGTTTTAAATCAACTGATATAGTTTTATTATGTGTTGCTAGAATAGATCCAATGAAAAATCATATTAATTTTTTGAAGGCTTACAAAGATTTTCAAAGTAAAAATAAGAATAAAATAAAGTTATTATTAATAGGAAAAGATACTGATAACTTGAGTTTACCCGCAAACTGTTATGCAATAGGTATGACAAATAATATTGAACAATATTATAGTTTAGCTGATATAATTATTTTACCATCTTCTTTTGGTGAGGGGTTCTCAAATGTACTTGTTGAGGGCATGTTATCTAATTTACTTCCAGTAGCAACAGATGTAGGCGATGCAAAAAAAATAATATGTAATACTGGTTACTTAATTGAAGAAGTGAGTTCTCTTGGCATTGGTTCTAAATTAGAAGAAATAGGATGTTTAAAGATGCAGCTTATAAAAAGTTATGGACTTAAGGCTAGAAAAAGAGCTGAGTCAATGTTTTCAATAAGAAAAATGGTCAGATCTTACAATAGTATATACAAAAAGGTACTTAATTGAGATGTGTGGTTTTATAGGGGTTGTTAGTCTTAATAATATTGATAGATCAATATCTTTAGACAGAAAATTTGATAGAGCTTACCAAAGATTAAAAGCTAGAGGACCAGATGCAAAGGGTACTTGGATAGATAAAAATAGTTACTTTTTACACACAAGACTTAAAATTCTAGATTTAAGTAAAGAGTCTGCTCAGCCCATGAAAAAGGATAATTATATAATTTGTTTTAATGGAGAAATTTATAACTTTAAAGACATAAAAGAAGAGCTTATAAAAAAAGGTCATTCTTTTATTTCTAATGGGGATACAGAAGTACTCATTACTGCATGGATTGAATGGGGAGATGCAATGCTAGAAAAGTTAGATGGCATGTTTTCTTTTGTGATATGGGATGTAAAAAATAAAAATTTATTTTTAGCAAGAGATAGGTTTGGAAAGAAGCCTCTAGCATATTGCATTAAAAACAACAGTATATATTTTTCCTCTGATATAAAGAGCTTAAATTATATTATTTCTGGAGGCGAGGTAAATAAAGAAGCTATTCATAGTTTATTAAGGTTTAGATTTATACATGAACCTATGACTATCTATGAAAATTTTAAAAAATTACCCTCTGGAACATTTATGACTTTTAATCAATATGGAAGCACAATAAGAAATTGGTTTACATTTAAGCTCTCAAAGAAAAATAATAAAAATTTAAATTTAAAAACACTAATTAACAACTCAGTGAAAAAAAGACTTCTTTCTGATGTACCTATTGGTCTATTTTTGTCAGGAGGCATAGACTCGGCAATCATTATGGATAGCGTAGCAGAGCAAGGAAAAAAAATTCCTACATACACCATAGGATTTAAAAATGAATCAAGCTATTATGATGAATCTAATAATGCGAAAAAAATTTCAAGGTACTATGGATTTGAAAATGAAACTATTTATTTAGAACAAAATAAAATCATAAATTCCATAGATAATATATTAGATGCTAATGATGAGCCATTTGCAGATTCAAGTGCAATTGCAATGTATCTGATATCAAATTCTGTAAAAAATAATATTAAAGTTGCTCTTTCTGGTGACGGAGGAGATGAGTTATTTGGAGGATATAGAAAATATATTTCTTATAAATGGAGAAAAGCAATGTATCTTTTACCTAAGTCAATAAAAAAAATTCTAGTCGATAATTTATCTGATAATAAGGATACTTATATTTTAAATTTTATGCGAAAAATAAAGAGATTCATAGAAAACTTTGATGATGATTTAAATATTATGCAAACCAATTTTCTTGAACAATTAAGTAAAGATGAATTTAAAAAAATATTTGCCTTAGAAAAAAAACCTTTACCTGAAGACTTATTTAATGATTGTCCTTCTTTTGAAGGATTGAATAAAGTACTTGCTAGAGACTTTAAATTTTCTCTATTGGGAGATATGCTTGTTAAATTAGATAGACAATCCATGGCAAATAGTCTGGAAGTAAGGTCACCATTTTTAGATAAGGATTTAGTAGAATATTCTTTTAGCATACCTAGTACTAAAAAAATAGGGTTTTTTAATGGAAAAAAAATATTGAGGAGTTGTTATGAAAACTACCTTCCAAAATGGTATTTCAAACTACCTAAAAAAGGATTTGAAGTACCATTACAAAATTGGTTGAGAAAAGACTTAAGGTATATGATAGAAGAAGCCACTAGAAACGTTGTATTAGAAAGTTTACATATCAAAGATAAGAATACTATTTTAAGATGGAAACGAGAGCTTTTAAATGGTAATAAGGATAACTCTTGGAAATTATGGACGTTAATATCTTATTATCATTGGGCAAAGAGTAGTAATGTTATTTAGTATAGATTAATGAAAAAAAAAATATTATTTTTTGTTACTGAAGATTGGTACTTTCTGTCTCATAGAATAAAATTGGCCAAGTATTTACAAGAAAAAGGATACCAGGTGAGTGTGTGTTGTAAGGATACGGGTAGAATTAATGAACTAAAAGTTAAAGGAATAATTTGCCATAATTTAAATATTAAAAGAAAGTCATTGTCGCTTTTTCAGTTTTTAAATGAATTAACAAATTTTATAAAGACTATAAATAAAGTAAAGCCAAACATAATACATTTAATTTCTTTGCGAACTATTACAATTGGCATATTGGCATCACTATTTGTTAAAGGTAAATTTTTTGCTACTTTCACAGGAATGGGGTTCTTGTTTATAAAGAAAGGTATAACAGGTATTATTTTGAGAAAAATAATAACCTTATCTTTAAGATTTTGTATTTTTTTAAAGAAATCTACATTTGTAGTGCAAAATAAAGATGATCAAATCTTATTTACACAAAAATTTAAATTTAAAAAAGATATGGTTAAGCTTATTAGGGGTTCAGGTGTCGACTTAGATTTTTATAAATATTGCCCAGAAATAGAGAATAAAAATATTATCATTACATATGCTGGAAGAATACTAGAGGACAAAGGAGTATTATTTCTAATAGAAGCATTTAATAAAGCAAAGAAAAAGTGCGCAAATATTAAATTATATATTGCAGGCTCTTTGGATGAAAAAAACCCTACAAGTATAAAAAAAAATACTTTGATAAACTTATAAAAAATAGTCAAGTATACTATTTAGGTAATGTTACAGATATATATAAACTTTGGAGAGAGTCAAATATAGCTATATTGTTAAGTAAAAGAGAGGGGTTGCCTCTAAGTTTACTTGAAGCAGCTTCTGTAGGAAGGGCAATTATTTCTAGTGATGTTCCTGGTAGTAGAGAGATAGCTATAGATGGGTATAATTCAATCAATGTTGAACTAGGAAATATAGAAGAATGTAGTAAAGCAATTATAAAGTTAACAAAAAATAAAAAACTAAGAGAAAAGTATGGTAAAAATAGTCGAAAACTAGTAGAGAGTGATTTGGCACTTGAGCATATATGTGATCAGTATTATAGATTATATAATAATTAAATAGAAGAGTGGTGATAATGAGATACAAGGATAAAATATCTATATTAGGATTAGGATATGTAGGTTTACCATTAGCAATAGAGTTTTCTCTTAAATATGAGGTAGTAGGATATGATATTGATGATACTAGAGTTCTTGAATTAAAAAATGGTATAGATAGAACTAATGAAGTAACTAAAGAGCATCAACTTAAAAATAAAAATATTAAGTTTACTTGCAGTATTATTGATATGAAAGGCTCTAACTATTTCATTATAACAGTTCCTACTCCTATAACAAAAAATAATAAACCTGATCTTTCTATAATAAAAAAAGCGGCTGAAACAATAGCAAAAGTTATAGACAAAGGAGCTATAATAGTCTTAGAAAGCACAGTTTATCCGGGTGTAACGGAAAATTTTTTAATTCCAATTATAGAAAGGAATTCAAAATTAAAGCATAAAATAGACTTTTTTGTTGGTTATAGCCCAGAAAGAATTAATCCAGGTGAAACTAAGTACAAATTAACTAACATAACAAAGGTTATTGGAGCTGATTCCAAAAGCACTTTAATTAAAATTAGTAGATTATATAAAAATATAATAAAGGCAGGAGTGCATAAGGTTTCAAGTATAAAAGTTGCTGAAGCCTCTAAAGCAATAGAAAACGCACAAAGAGATATTAATATCGCTTTTATAAATGAAGTTATGATGTTGAGCAAAGCTTTAAAAATAAACTCCTATGAGGTACTAGAAGCGGCAAAAACGAAATGGAACTTTTTAGATTTTAAGCCCGGGCTAGTTGGAGGACATTGTATAGGTGTTGACCCATATTATTTAGCTGAAGCAGGAAGAAAAGTAAATTTTAAAACTAATATAATTTTAGCTGGTAGAAAGCTTAACGATAGTATTCCTGAGTATATTTACGATAATATAAGAAATAAGCTTAAAAGAAAGTCTAGGATATTAATCTTAGGATTAGCTTTTAAGGAAGACGTGGGAGATATTAGAAATTCAAAAGCTGTAGAGCTAGCAAAAAAAATCAAAAATGGCAAATATGTAATAGACTGCTTTGATCCTAAGGTAAGCCAAAAAGAGATCAAGGCTGAGTATAATATCATTATGAAAAATCCAAGTGGTAAATATGACTGTATTATTGCTGCTGTTTCTCATAAGGAATTTATTAATATGAAAATAAATAATATATTAGGTCTTTTAAACAAAAATGCTTTAATTGTTGATATTAAAGGAATTTGGCAAAAAAAGATTCCTTCTAATCACAAAAATTACTGGTGCCTGTAGTGATATCTCAAAGAAAAAAATACATAAAAGATTTTTTTAACTCAGCTAAATTAAATAGAAGTGATTGGCTAAAAAAAGGAAAAACATTCCATGCAGAAGATAGAAAGTTTCTTAAAGAGATAATACCTGAAAATAGCAATGTCCTTGAATTAGGGTGCGGGAATGGTCATTTATTAGCTAATTTAAAACCAAAGTATGGACTAGGAATAGATTTCAGTAAAAAATTAATTAATGAGGCAAAAAATACCTTTAAAAGTTTAAACTTTATTGAAGCAGATATTGAGTCTTTTCCAAAGTCTCTGGGTAATAAGACTTTTGACTTTGTAATTATTTGTGACACTATAGGTTATTTAGAAGATGTTGCAGAAACTTTGGAAAATTTGCACAAATTTTTTGATGAAAATACCAGGTTAATTGTTTCTTACTATTCGCCCATCTGGTCACCATTTTTAAATTTAGCTTCTTTATTTAAGTTAAAAATGGCTAATATCAATTCCACTTTATTAACGCCAACTGATATCTACAATTTTTTACAAGGTGCTAGATTTGAAACAGTAAGGATAGAAAGAAAAATATTACTTCCTTTCAAGCTTTTTGGTATAGATAGATTTATTAATAGATATATTGCTCCTCTGCCATTATTTTCTAATGTTTGTTTAAGACACTATAATATTTCCAGGTCATTGAATGCTATTAAAAAAAAACAAATAAAATCTGCCAGTATTATTATACCTTGCAAAAATGAAAAAGGTAATATTGAAAGTGCTATTAAGAGAATACCAAGATTTACAGATAATATTGAAGTTATCTTTGTAGAAGGTAATTCAAATGATGGATCTTGGAAAGAAATTAATAGAGTTATTAAACACAATAAAGTAAAAAAATCTGGTATAAAAATCAAAGCTTTTAAGCAACCATCTAAAGGTAAGGCGGATGCTGTTTTTTTTGCCTTTGAAAAGGCATCCAATGATATACTAATTATTCTTGATGGAGACTTAACTGTAGCACCTGAAACTCTGATAAAGTTTTGGCAGAAAATACAATCTGGCGAAGCAGAATATGTAAATGGCACTAGACTAATTTATCCTATGGATAATAATGCAATGAGGTTTCTCAATTATATTGCTAATAAATTATTTTCCATATTATTTACCTGGCTTCTCGGTCAAAGATTTACAGATACTTTATGTGGGACTAAAGTACTAAGTAAAAAAAATTATTTAAGAGCAAAAAATAAAAACAAGGATTTAGGAGATTTTGATCCCTTTGGAGATTTCTTTATAATATTTGGAGCGTCAAGATTATGTTTGAAAATAAGCGAAGTTCCTATTAGGTATAAGGCAAGGGTTTATGGAGAAACACAAATTTCAAGGTTCTCTCACGGTATACTTTTGATAAAAATGTTATTTTTTGCA
>NZIN01000024.1 GCA_002689905.1 Rickettsiales bacterium | reverse complement strand
ATATAAAAAATGGAATAAAAAAATAAATACTTCTGAACTAAATAGATGGTTTCCAAGTATTTGGGAAAATACAGGTAATCAAAAGTATGCAGGTTCTTTAAAGTTCAAGTATATATCACAAAAAAAAATTAGACCTCCAACTTTTTCTATATATCATAATAAAAATTCTAAAGTACCAAAAGTTACTAAAAGATATATAACTAATAAAATAAGAGAAAGGTTTAAGTTAGAAGGCATTCCAATTAGATTAAATCTAATGTCTTCAAAAAACCCCTATAAAAAGTAAAAAGTTAACTATCACTGAGTAGAGACAATTGAGAAGAAAGGATACCTTCATCTTTATCAGTTAGCTCTGTGGGATAATCTCCAGTAAAACAGTGATCAGTAAATTGTGGATCTTTATTATTTCTATCTGCATATCCCATAGATTTATATAGGCCTTTGATAGATAAGAAATGAAGTGAGTCTAATTTTAGTATTTTTTTCATCTCCTCTATCGTATGAGTAGAAGCTATAAGCTCTTCTTTTTTAGGTGTGTCTATTCCATAGTAATCAGGAAACTTTATTGGAGGGCTAGATATCCTCATATGTATTTCAGAGGCTTCAGCTTCTCTTATCATTTCAATTATTTTAATTGCAGTTGTTCCTCTTACAATTGAATCATCTATCAAAATTACTTTTTTACCTTTGATCAATTTCTTATTTGTATTGTGTTTTAGTTTTATTCCTAGCTGTCTAATTTTTTGAGTAGGCTCTATAAATGTTCTTCCTACATAATGATTTCTTATAATACCTAAATCAAAAGGAATTTTTGACTCTTCAGAATAGCCTAAGGCTGCTGGAACTCCAGAGTCGGGCACAGGTATTACGATATCACCTTTAGTAGATACTTCTTTAGCTAACTGTCTACCCATTTGTTTTCTACATTCATAAACACTTTTACCAGCTAAAACACTATCAGGTCTTGCAAAATAAATATATTCAAAGATACAAGGTCTTTCCTTTGAATTCCTATAAGGATTATAACTTTTTATACCTTCTTTATCAATTACTACTATTTCACCATTAGCTACTTCTCTTTCAAATTTTGCGCCTATTATGTCTAAAGCACATGTTTCAGAAGATATAATTTTTGCCTTACCTAAAGAACCTATTACTAAAGGTCTTATACCCAATGGATCTCTGATACCAATCAATTTTTTATTAGTTAATAAACCAAAACTATAAGCACCTTTAATATCATACAAAGCATCAATTATTTTATTAACAATAGTTTTTTCTTTGCTTTTAGAAATTAGATGAATAAATGCCTCAGTATCAGAAGTTGACTGAAAAATAGCACCATCTTTAACTAGCTTTTTTCTTAATTCTATACCATTGGTCAAATTTCCATTATGGGAACATGCTAACCCTCCACCTAGTAGATCTGCAAATAGAGGCTGAATATTTTTAAATAATGTTTTACCGGTAGTTGAATATCTAACATGACCTAAGGATGACTCCCCTGGAAGCCTTTCTATAACTTTTTCTTTTGTAAAATAATCCCCAACTAACCCTAAATAAAGTTGATTATTAAAATTTTTTCCATCAAAAGATACAATTCCAGCACTCTCTTGTCCACGATGTTGTAAAGCATGTAGACCTAATGCGGTTAGTGCAGCTGCATCTTTGTGGCCAAATACTCCAAAAACTCCACATTTATCTCTTATTTTATCATCAAAATTTAGCATATCATAAAATTTAATTATTACTCTCAATATTAAACAACTTATCAAGAGAGTCATTGTCATTATCACTATAACCTTGAGAGTTATTATTTTTTGGTTTATTAATTATAGGTTCACTATATTTATCTATATTTTTTTTAATTAAAAAATCACTAGTTGATTTTTTAATATTAACGTTAAAAGTCTCTTCAATTTTTTTTATACTTTTCTGAGGTAGCATTTTAATTAACTTTCCACTTGTATAATTTATAAATATAATTGTTTTTGACTCATTTATCCATGCAGGTGTCTTATTGTTCCAAATAATCCAAGTAAGTAAAATATTTAAAAGTGAGAATACTAATAATGACCTAAAAAAACCAAAAAGAATACCAAAATTTTTATCAAAGACTTTTAATTGGCTTTTAGATAAGTTTGAAACAATAAAATTACTAAAAATATTAATAAAAGAATATATGAGTAAAAATAAGACCGCAAAAGATATACTATCAGCTAATAACGCCATTTCTATATATTCTTTAACGGTAAGACTAATATGAGGGTAAAGAGTAATTGAAAAGTATACAGAAATACAAATTGAAAAAATTGATAATATTTCTTTTATTAAACCCCTTATATAACCATAAATCATAGAGATTATAGTTAGTGATAAAACTAATAAATCAAATTGATTAAAGTTATTTATTAGACTCAAGAATACCTCTTTAAATATTTACACTATATCTTATATACTCTTTTTACTCTAGAACCAATTTTACTGCTAATTTCATAGGTAATAGTTTCACAGGATGAAGCAAAATCAAATATAGATATATTTTTTCCAAATATTTCAACCCAATCATTAACTTTTACTCTTTTTATGCCAGAGACATCAATGCAACTTAAATCCATAGATATATTACCCACAAATTTTACTTTTTTCCTTTTAAGAAAAGCATAACCTTTATAATTTCTCGGTAAGCCATCTGCATAACCAATAGCTAGAGTGCCAATAGTACAGTCTTTTTGGGTAATATACTTAGCTCCATAACCAATACTATTGCCTTTTTTTAAATTTTTTATTTGAATAATCTTAGCTCTTAAAGTCAAAACATTTTTACTTTGATTTTTTTTTTGCAGATCTAAACCGTAAATATAACCTCCAGCTCTTATCATATCAAAGTGAAATTTTTCTGATAGAAAACTAGCATTTGAATTACCTAAGCTAAATTTAGTATTTTTAAGTTTTCTAAGCCCTTCTTTGGTTTTATTAAAAGATTTTAGCTGTTTACTATTCAAAGAGGACCTATTTTCTGAATTCACCATATGGCTCATAATAATTTTAATATCCAAATACTTTATAAAGTTACTTAAGTTTTTTTTAAATTCCTGGTAGCTAAACCCTAATCTATTCATACCACTATCGATATGAATACAGCTTTTTATTTTATTATTCGTTGCTTTATAGGCTGATTTTAATATTTCAAACTGATGTGTATTATTAATAACTATTGTTATATTATAATTTTTAATTCTCATGTAAGATTCTAAATCATTAACACCATTCAGAAGGTATATATTTATATTTTTAAAAATTTCCCTTAAAGAAATAGCTTCTTCAATAGTAGCAACAAAATAATCCTTGCACTTTAAATCAAATAAAGTTTTACAAGTTTGATAAGCACCTAGTCCATATGAATCAGCTTTTACGCATGCAGCAATAATAGTTTTAGGAGCAATTCTTTTTAAATTAGTATAATTAACTTTTAGGTTTTTTAGGTTTATTTGTAATTCTATATTATTTTTTACAAAATCTTTTTTCATCTCATGTAGTATTTTTGGGCTGATTTTTTTCATCAGTGAGGTTTGAAAATTTGGTATATTTAGATTCAAAATGTAGTTGCAAAGAGCCTATAGGTCCATGTCTTTGCTTCGCTACAATTACATCAGCAATATTTTTACATTTTTTCAAATTTTCTTGCCACTTAATATATCTTTCATGAAAAGACACTGAAGTTTCAGTTCCAGATGATTTAGGCTCAGATCTCTCTTCATAATATTCTTGTCTAAAGATAAAAACTACTACATCAGCATCTTGTTCAATGGTACCAGATTCTCTTAAATCTGCAAGGTGAGGTCTTTTATCTTCTCTTTGCTCTACAGCTCTTGATAATTGGGATAAAGCTAAAATTGGAACATTTAACTCCTTAGCAACAGATTTTAATCCTTGAGTTATTTCAGAAATTTCTTGTACTCTATTTTCATATTTTCTACTACCTCTCATTAGTTGTAAGTAATCAACCACAATGAGACCTAGTTCTCCATTTTCTAATTTCCTTTTTAACCTTCTAGCTCTAGTTCTTAACGTTGAAACACTTATTGAAGGTGTATCATCTATAAAAAGTTTATTATTAGAAATTTCTTTACTAACTATTGATAAGTTAGCAAAATCTTCTTTAGTTAATTTACCTCTTCTAATTTGATCTGAAGATAAAGATGCTTGTTCAGCTAATATTCTATTTGCTAACTGTTCTGCAGACATTTCCAATGAAAAAAAAGCTACTGACTTGCCTTCTTTTTTATTTGAAGCGGCATTATAAGCCATATTTGTAGCTAAAGCAGTTTTCCCCATCGATGGTCTTCCTGCAAGTATTATTAAGTCTGATTTATGTAATCCACCTAATAAATCATCTACAGCTAAAAAGCCTGAAGATATACCAGATAGTTTGCCTTTATTTTTATGAGCTACTTTAGCTGATAACATAGCTTGATTTATTGATTCAGAAAAGGAAAGCAATTTGTTTTTTTCAGAATGTTTATTTTCCGTAATATCATAAAGTTTTGCTTCTACTTCTTCAATTAAATCTGCAGAGTTCTTTTCATAATCTAACTTTTGAGAACTTGAAATAATATTTTGGGCTATTTTTATTAATTCTCTCTTATTATATAATTCAATTATTAAATTAGCGTAATCTTTGACAATGCTAGATCCAAGATTGCCTTCACAAAGGCTAGATAAATATTTTTTCCCACCTATCTCGTTGAAGGCCGTGTCATCAGAAAAATAATGATCTAAGGTTAAAGGGTTTGCTATCTGATCTTTATTTGTTAGTTCTTCAACTGCTTTAAATATTCTTCCTATCATGGGAACATAGAAATGATAATCAGCTAAACCATTTTCTATATTTTCTATAGAGCTATTATCACTAATCAAAGCACCTAAGAGAATCTCCTCAGCTTCATTGTCATGTGGTTGTGAGTTGTTCTCTCTATTAAGATTATTAAGTACATTGACGTTTGTAAGAAATTTGTTTTTTTCCATAATAAATTATTTATTAAAAACAAAGGAAAATAAACTCTTAATTAAAAAAATAATATTTGTCTTAATTAACTTGTGGATAACCTTATGTTTAAATTGAAGATCTAGGTTTTATTTTTTGTGTTTATAATGTGGATAAATTAGAAATAAATAAATAAAAAAAAAATATAAAAATTAATTCACAGATGATTCTTCAGAACTTTTTACTTTTATATTAATTTTTTTAGTGACTTCAGGATGAAGCATGACTTCTGACACATAATCACCTATATTTTTTATATTATATTTAAGAATAACGTCTTTAGCAGATATATTAAGTTTATCATTATTGATCTCTTTAACTATATCTCTGGATGTTACGGATCCAAATAATGCTCCTTGTTCACTAGCTTCTCTAATAAGTGTAATGTTCTCAGGAATAACTTTTAAGGTCTCTTTGGCAGTTTTAATTTTTTCAGAATTCAGTTTCTCTAGCTCTTCTTTTTTTTGTTCAAATACTTTTTTGTTGTCTTCCGTTGCTCTAATTGCTTTTTTATTTGGGAACAAATAATTTCTAGCAAAACCATCTTTGACTTTAACTACTTCTCCAATATTACCTAGTTTAGTAATTTTTTCTAATAGTATAATATCCATTATCTTGATTTTCCTACATGAGATATAAGAGCTAATGTTCTTGCTTTTTTTATAGCTTTAGATAGCAATCTCTGTTTAGAAGTTGACACAAAGCTAATTCTACTAGGCATAATCTTACCTTTTTCAGAAATATATTTTTCTAAAAGCTTAACATTTTTATAATCTATAACTGGAGAATTTTTATTGCTAAAAGGACAACTTTTATATTTTTTAGTGAAAAGCTGATTTTTAGTATTATTGCTTTTTCTGCTATTACTATCTCTATTATTTCTCATATTTCTCATTTTAACTCTCATTAGAAGTTAAATTAGCTTCATTTATCATGCTTTCAGCATTTTCTTTTTCAATTTTATACTTCATTATTGGTGAAGGTTCAGTAGGTATATTAGTTATTTTAGAGGTAAGGAATCTAATAACATTTTCGTCTATTCTAAAATTTCTTTCTAATTCATTTACTGCTTCACTTTCTCCATTAAAAACTAACAAATAATAATAGCCTTTTTTATAGTTTTGTATTTTATAAGCTAGGCTTCTAAGCCCCCAGTTTTCTCTGTATTCAACGGTAGCTTTATTTAATTTAAGAAGATTATCATATTTATCCTCTACATCTTTCAATGTTTTAGTATCTAAGTCTTGCTTGACTATATATATAGTTTCATATAATTGCATAATTTATTATTAACTTAGTAAAAATTGAAATATAGTAAAATTTGAGTTACTTGCAAGTTTTATTTTATATTTTATAGTAATTAAATAGAAAAAAGAAGGTATAATGTTAAAAAGTATAGTTTTTCCAGGTCAAGGTTCTCAAAAAGTAGGTATGGGTAAGGAGTTCTATGACAGTTTTGTGGTAGCCAAAGATGTTTTTTTAAATATTGATGATAGTTTGTCACAAAATCTTTCTAGAATTATATTTAATGGGCCCTTAGAGGAGTTAACTTTAACTGAAAATACACAACCAGCAATTATGGCAGTTTCCATAGCTATATTGGAGGTTTTAAAAAAGGATTTTGGATTTGATCTTAATAACATAAGTTTTTGTGCTGGACATTCATTAGGAGAATACACTGCTTTAGCTGCTACTAACACATTAAGTGTAAGAGAAGTAGCAAAGTTATTAAAAAATAGAGGATTAAGTATGCAACAGGCTTTACCTAAGGGAAAAGGAGCAATGGCTGCTTTGATAGGGATAGAAATTGATAAAGTTAAAAAGTTATTAGAGTTATTACCAAACAACTTAGTATGTGATATAGCAAATTATAATTCAATTAATCAAATAGTAGTTTCTGGCGATACAGAAGCTATTGATAAGTTATTAGTTATAGCAAAGGAAAAAAAACTAAAAGCTATAAAGCTATTAGTAAGTGCACCATTCCACTGTGAATATATGAAAGACACCGCAAAAAAATTACAAAATGCCTTTCTCAGTTTTGACTTCAATAAACCTACTATTCCAATAATAACCAATTACACAGCCAAACCATTCATAGATGTAGAAGACTTAAAAAAATCTTTAATTAGTCAAACTTTTTCAACAGTTAAATGGTATGAATCTATGAATTACATGTTTAATAAAAACGTAAACTCATTTTTTGAGATAGGCAATGGCAGTACATTATCTAATATAATTAAACGAATGAACGCTCCACATCACTGTACTACTAATACTTTGTCTTCTATTAAATCCATTGAACTATTTATGAGAGAAAATAATGAAAGTTAAAATTGAAAATAAAAATATATTAATTACTGGAGCTACTGGAGGTATCGGTACTGAAATTGTAAATATATTTGATTCAGAAAGTAATAATCTTTTACTAACTGGTACTAATGAAGCAAAGTTAGAAAAATTATCTCAAAAATTAAACAATAAAGCAAACTATGTAGCTTGCGATTTTAGTGACCATAAAAATATATTAGATATTATTAATACTATTAAAGATAAATTTGATAATAGAATTGATATATTAATTAATAATGCAGGTATTACAAAAGATAATTTAACTCTAAGAATGAAAGAAGATGAATGGTTGAATGTTATAAATTTGAACCTAAACAGTACATTTTTTCTTACTAAGGATATATTAAAGATGATGATAAAAAATAGGTTTGGAAGAATTATCAACATATCCTCAATAGTAGGTTCATCAGGAAATATAGGTCAAGCTAATTATGCTGCTTCTAAGGCAGGTTTAGAAGGAATGACAAAATCAATTGCATTGGAAGTAGCTAGTAGAGGAATTACTATAAATTGTATTGCTCCTGGATTTATTAATACTTCTATGACCAGTGATATTCTGGAAAAAAATGAACAAGGTATTATTGAGAATATTCCAATGAAGAGAATCGGAGTTCCAGATGATATATCTAGTTTGACTAAATTCTTAGCAAGTGATAAAGCTAGTTATATTACAGGACAGACAATTCATGTAAATGGAGGAATGTTAATGTAGTTAATTTTTTAAATTTAATATAAAGTATTTGAAAAATTTAAAAAATAGTATAGTTATTTATTTCTAAAAGAAAGGTATTAAAATGAGTGATATTTCAGAAAGAGTAAAAAAAATAGTAATTGAACACCTTGGTGTTGATGAAGAAAAGGTAACAGATACAGCATCATTTATCGATGATTTAGGTGCTGATAGTTTAGATACAGTTGAATTAGTGATGGCGTTTGAAGAAGAGTTTAGTTGTGAAATACCCGATGACATTGCAGAAAAAATAGTGACAGTCAAAGATGCTATCAGTTACATAGAAGAAAATATTTAGTTTAATATGAAAAGGGTTGTCGTAACCGGTATAGGAATGGTAAGCCCACTAGCTGCTAACTTACAAGATACGTGGGATCTTTTAATTAATTCTAAATCGGGAATAAGGAAAATTACTTCATTTGAGACCGATGATTTAAATGTAAAAATTGCAGGACAAATTCCAGCAAACCACGAAAAATATGGCTTCGATGCTAATCTATTCTTAGAACCAAAAGATCAAAGAAAAGTAGATGATTTTATTTTATATGCTATAGCTGCGGCAGATCAAGCTATTACAGACTCAGATATTGGTAAACTCAGTGAAGAGGCTTCTAAAAGAGCTGGAGTATTGATTGGTTCAGGCATAGGAGGTTTGCAATCTATAGCAAAGGCTAATGAAACATTAGTGGAAAAAGGTCCAAAACGGATGAGCCCATTTTTTATACCGTCTTGCTTAATAAATCTAGCTTCAGGTCAGATTTCAATAAAGCACGGGTTAAAAGGTCCAAATCATTCTGTTGTAACAGCTTGCTCTACTGGAGCACATGCAATAGGTGATGCAGCAAGAATAATTAAATCTGGAGAAGCCGATATTATGATTGCAGGAGGTTCTGAAGCTGCTGTATGCAGATTAGGTATTGCTGGTTTTGCCGCTGCAAGAGCATTATCAACAAATTTTAATAATGAGCCAGAAAAAGCATCAAGGCCTTGGGATAAAAAAAGAGATGGTTTTGTTATGGGTGAAGGAGCCGGAATTGTAGTTTTAGAGGAATACGAAAAAGCTAAGAAAAGAGGTGCTAAAATTTATGCAGAGGTTTTAGGTTATGGTCTTACGGGAGATGCATACCATATTACTGCACCTGCTACTGATGGAAACGGTGGATACAGGTGTATGGAAGCAGCACTCAAAAATGGTAAAATTAATAAAGAGGAAATTAATTATATTAATGCTCATGGCACATCAACACCATTGGGAGATGAAATTGAACTTGGTTCAGTTACAAAGCTATTTTCTAATCATTTAAAGACTTTAAGTATGAGTTCTACTAAATCATCAATTGGTCATTTATTGGGAGCAGCTGGTGCTGTAGAGGCAATTTTTTGTATTTTATCATCCTTTCATGACATAGTGCCCCCTACATTAAATTTAGAAGAACCCTGCAAAGATCCTTTAGATATAGATCTAGTTCCAAATTATGCTAAAGAAAAAAAAGTAAATACTGCCCTATCTAATTCATTTGGTTTTGGAGGAACAAATGCTTCTTTAATTGTAGGAAAGGTAAGATGAGAATAAAACTTTTACTTTTTTT
>NZIN01000023.1 GCA_002689905.1 Rickettsiales bacterium | reverse complement strand
GTTTGTTTTTCAGGGGGACTTTCAATGAATATTAAAGCTAATGGAGACCTTCTAAAAAGTAAAAATATTAAATATTTAAGTGTTCCTGCTTCTGGTGGTGATGAAACTTTATCTGCTGGAGCATGTTTTGCTTCAGCCCTAGAAGATTATAAAAAAGTAAAACCTATCACAAACCCTCATTTAGGAGAAAAGGCCGTTTTGAATAAAAACTTAGAGTATATAAAAGACCTATTGAATAATGGCTTAGGTATTATCGAAAACTTTGATAATAAAAAAATAGCCTTGTTGCTATCCAAAAACCATGTAATAGCAAGATGTGTAGGAAGAGCTGAATATGGAGCTAGAGCGTTAGGTAATAGATCAATTATTGCTAACCCTAGTGACGCAAATAATGTAAAAAAAATTAATGAAAGTATTAAAAATAGAGATTTTTGGATGCCTTTTACGCCTTCTATCTTAGAAGAATATTCAGATTTATTTTTAAAGAATCCTAAAAGGATTTTTTCTCCATATATGACAATTGGATTTAACACCGTTAAAAAAAATAGACACTTTATTCAAGCTTGTTTACATATGGGTGATAACAGTGCCAGACCTCAATTTGTTTCTCAAAAACTTAATCAAGAATATTGGGATTTAATAAATGAATTTTATAAGCTAACAGAAATACCCTGTTTATTAAATACATCCCTAAATCTTCATGGAGAACCTATGAACTATAGCATGAAAGATGCAATCAGAACATTATTGAATAGTTCTTTAAATTTTCTTATTTTACCCAATAATTCTCTTCTTTATAAAAAAGAATTTAAAGAATTTATTTTAAATATTTAAACATTATAATTAAATATTGATTAGTTTTTTTAAGAGTCTAGCCTTGTAAATATTAATTTATAAAGAAACAAACAAAAGAATAACACAGCTAACCACCATATTTGCCAAAGTCCATAACTAAGTTGAGTAATTGAAAATACTTGAAATAATGATACCATGCTCACAGCTGAGTAATTAAAATTTAATTTAGAATAAGTGCTTATCTTATTTACTAAGCTAACCAAAAGAATAAAGTATAAAGTAACTCCTACCAAACCTAATTCTAACCACAGTTGAATAGTGGCATTATGTGGATGTAATGGTATAGCTGATAATTTTTTATTTTCATAATTAGTTATTTTATTACTTTCTCCTAACTTTCTAGAAGAATAGAAACCATTTCCAAATAATGGTTTATTTAAAATATTTTCTTTAGAGAAACTCCAAATCATCTTTCTATGTAATAACTTATAATCCAGATATAATTTATGATAAGCCATAAAGTCTAAAAAAATAGGTATTTTCTTATCAGACATTAAAAACCCCTCAAGTGTGACTGGGAATAATTCAATATCACAATATTTATTATTTTTTTCTTTTATGCTTATATGGTTATTATTACATGCTTTTGAAATAATAAAACTAGGATATTTATATCTAAGAATATCCTGTTTTTCTACTATATCTTTTTCATATAATGCAAAATTTCTGTAATTTAGATTACCTAGTAAAAATGGAGCAGCAAATACATAACATCCAATAAATAAAATAAAAGTATTTTTAAAAAGCTTTTTTGAGAGATAAAAGAAAGACATTAGTATAAATGAAAATAAAAACACTATCAGTGCAGATAAATTATATAAAGAAAGCAAAGCTATCAAGCAAAGTAATATTATAGTATATGCTAATACTTTATTCTTATAAAAATAACAAATTGCCGCTAATGGAAATGATAGGATAGATAGACTAGTTAAACCTCTATCATATGCATTATCTAAATAATTTTCCACAAGCATAGCACTATCATTAAGAAAGTATTCTAAGCTAGTCCATTTTTTTAAAGAATAAAATTTTTCAAAATTATCAAAGTCAAAATTACTACTTAGCCATAATTTTAGACCCATTTTATATTCATGATCTATGATTATAATTAATGTACTTAAAATGAATGAACTTGCTAATAACAAAATACTTTTTTTTTTTAATCTAGAAAAATATACTGGAGATTGTACAAAAGCTATTCCAGAAAAAAAAATTATCAAGAGTTGTAAAAATTTACTTAAATTATCAAAATTGTTATTTATTAATATAATACTAACTATAATCCATAAAGAAAATAACAATAGTATTACAAATATTTTATCCACTTTTCTTTTATAGAAAAAATGGGGTTTTGACAAAAAAATAATTGTAGATGATAAAACTAATGGTACCCATGTTCCTAAAGGAGCCATTACACTGATAGGCATTACTAATAAAACTAATAATAGTAAAACTTTTTCAAATATTTTATTATTTAAATTAATTATCATTATAAGTACGTATTTGTTATTTTAATTACCTAAATATTGTTTACATTTAATCTTACTTACTGTGACTAATAATATAAATATGTTTAAACTCTTTTATACTTATAACATTATATTTTATATTTTTTTAATATTATAAAAAAATATTATAAATTTTTTTTTTGTATTAGCATTTTAGTATTAATTAATTAAGACTAGTGTTACTCATTTTAAAAATCTCATAAAATACTATAGCCGCCGCATTAGAAACATTAATACTATGTGTGTTAGGAACATTAGGTATTCCAGCTATAAAATTACAATTTTTTTTAATTAATCTTCTAATTCCTTTTCCTTCTGATCCAAATACAAAAACAATCTTATCCTTGGGTTCCATTTTTTTTATTATAGTATGTATATTTGAAGTAGCTTCATGATCTAAGCCTATTACCCACCAACCTTCAGATATAAAATTTTTTATTGCTGATGATATATTATTTGCAACGAAAGTCTGAATAGTTTCAAACGCTCCACAAGCTGAATTTAAAATCGTACCATTTTCTATAATAGAATGTCTGCTAGTATTTACTATAAAATTTACTCCAAAAGCTTTAGCTGACCTATAAATAGCTCCTATATTGTTAGGGTCGGTTAATCTATCTAATATAACACCATAAGTTACATTCTTTTTTATGCTTTTTTTTATATCAAAAATATGTGCATAGTTTTTAATATCAAGTCTATGAGCCTTTGCTATAACCCCCTGATGCTTAACATCTCTTTTGATTTTATTTTCAAGTGTTTTAATGTTTACATGTTTTAATTTAGTTTTTTTATTTTTATTATTTATGATTATTTGAATAGATTTTATAAGTTCTGAATTATCCTCTACACATATTACTTCATCAATTTTTCTATCTTCATTTTTTAATGCAGAAAAAACTGCATGTTTACCATATATAAAAAATTCTTCTTTTTTCAAAACTTCCTCATAAATTTTCTTTAAATTTACATTTAAAGAATTAAAAGAAACATATCAAATAATAATATGGTGCCCACTCCCGGACTCGAACCGGGACGTCCTTACGGACAAGGGATTTTAAGTCCCTTGCGTCTACCTATTCCGCCAAGTGGGCTTCTGTGTACTACATTTATACTATAATCTCTTTACACGGAAAATAATATATTTTTATTTTTTAATTTCTTGCTTAAGATTTTTATAGCTTTATTTATTACCTTTTCATCCTGAGATCTAAAAATTACGTTTGTACCAATTTTTGGGGGCTGATAAAATGGATAACTACCTATCTCTAAATTCTTATGTGTTCGATCTAGGTCATTTAATATTTCTGCAATATCTCCTTCAGCTTTTTGCACACAAACTGATTTAGAAATCCTGGCTTTATCCTTTTTTAATTTTGGTTCTATACTATCTACGAACATAGCTTGCATAATTTTTGGCACTCCAGCCATTACCCATACGTTTTTTATTTTAAATCCAGGAGCAGAGCTTACAGGATTTAAAATTAAGTTTGCCTTTTCTGGAATTAGTGCCATTTTCAATCTGCTTTCATTAAGTGTAACATTTGAATTTTCATAATGTTTAATTAGCAAATTTTCGGCTTTTTTATTAAGAACTAGTCTTCTCTTAAATGCTTCTGATATAGAAATAGCTGTAATATCATCGTGAGTAGGTCCTATTCCACCAGTAACAAATACATAATTATACTTTTTTGATAACTCTAAAACTACTTTTTTAATAATATTTTTATTGTCTGGAATTACTCTTATCTGATCTATAACTATACCTAGATCAGAGCAACGATTACATATAAAGTTTGAGTTTTTGTCTAAAGTTCTGCCTGATAATATCTCATTACCTATAATAAGAATGCTTGCTTTAATCATAATAAGTTAGACTATACATATAAAAAAAAATATAAAGAATATATTATATTACTATATTATTATAGTTATATAAATAATCAATGCTTAGAAGTATGATAATTTAAATTTTAGAAAAGAAAATATTATGGACAAATCAGTTGTTTTTGATAATTACAATAATCCTGTAACAATTCATACGGAACAGGATTTTGAAAATATGAGATCAGCAGGAAAACTTGCTTCCAAGGTTTTAGACTTCATAACTCCTCATGTCAAACCTAATATAACTACTGAAAAATTAGATAAGCTTTGTCATGATTACATTATATCTAAAGAAGCAATTCCTGCTCCACTCAATTATAAAGGGTTTCCTAAATCTATTTGTACTTCAGTAAATCATGTTGTATGTCATGGTATACCTAGTGAAAAAACTTTAAAGGATGGAGATGTTCTCAATATTGATATTACAGTAATTCTTAATGGATGGCACGGAGACACTAGCAGAATGTTTTTTATAGGGAAGAAAAGCATTAAATCTCAGAGGTTAATAGAAACCACATTCAACTCAATGTGGGAAGGAATAAAAAAAGTTAAACCAGGCAATACTTTAGGTGATATAGGTAATGCAATACAAAAATATGCTGAAAGTAGAGGGTACTCTATAGTTAGAGACTTTTGTGGTCATGGAATAGGAAAAATATTTCATAGCGCCCCTAATGTTTTACACTATGGGAATGTAGGTGAAGGTATGAAATTAGAAAAAGGTATGTTCTTTACGATAGAACCAATGATAAATATAGGCAAAAAAGACATTAAAATATTAGATGATGGATGGACAGCAGTTACTAGAGATAAAAAATTGTCAGCGCAATATGAACATACTATAGGAGTTACAGAAAATGGCTTTGAGGTTTTTACTCTGTCTAATGAGGAAAAGGCACATAAATAGATTGTTTTTATGCATTATTTTCTATAATATTATATTATGTATTATCATCCTTTAATTGGTGTAAGTATATTCTTAATTACTGTAATCCTTTCTTTTATATTAGGTCGTCATTTTATGAAAAATAAAAAAAGTAAATTAACGAATTTATATAAAACAGAACAAAATAATATACCTAAAGGTGAAGTGACCTCACCTGATGCCCCTTGGTTAAAAAAAAATAAATAATATTCAGCATTTTTATAAAGAGATTGCTTTTCTATTAAAAAAAACTAATATCATATTATGCAAGTAACTATTAAAAGATTTTTAGTTTTAATCTTATTTCTTCTTTCTCTCAATAACTATGCCACTAGTTTTGATAAAGCTAAAGAAACTATTCAGATAAGACAGGCTGCCATGCAAGAGCTTTGGATGAGAATAAAGAGATTATCTCCTTATGTTGAACTTAAAGAAAAAATTGATTATAATAAGGATATAGCGGATCAAGACGCAGAGGAAATAATACTTTTATTGGAGAAAACTAAAGATTTATGGCCTTCTTACACAAATCTATCTGCTAAAAGTTTTACTAATGCTACACCAGCAGTTTGGGCCTTACCAGATTATTTTGAAAAACTCTACTCTGCTGCAGAAGTATCTGCTATCACGCTAAAAGAAACTATTTCTAATGATGATATTGATGGCACAGAGAAAGCTATGTGTAACTTAGGAAATGCTTGTGGTTCATGTCATGCTAATTTTAGAAGGCTGTTAACCTCACAACTTGCTAGTGAGGTAAGTGGTTGGTCAGGGCAGTATATAAAAAATTGTAATTAACTACTGCAAGTTTGAATTTTTTAAAACATATTTACCATCTTTCACCCCGTCGAATACAGCATTAATTTGAGGATGTGAGCATGGGTCTAAGTTCTCATCATGCAGAAGGTTTTGCTGAGAAACATAAGCTATATATGGACCATCATCATTTTCTGCAAATAAGTGATAAAAAGGCTGGTTTCTTTTAGGTCTTATATCCTTTGGTATAGAGTCATACCACTCTTCACTATTCATGTATTTTGGATCGACATCAAATATTACTCCTCTAAATGGATAATACCTATGTTTTACAACTTCTCCGATAGTGAATTTAGGAATATCTAAAACATTATTATTATTTTTATTCATGTAAATATTATAATTATAAATTTCTAATTTTCAATAATCTAATAATGTTTTATATTAATAATTAAATAGGAGAGTTTTTTTTGAGATTTGGAATTGGACAACCCATTAAAAGATTGGAAGATGATAAGTTTTTAACAGGAACTGCTTCTTATACTGATGATATCAATCATGATAATCAGGTATTTATGCATATATTAAGATCCCCTTATTCTTTTGCTAAAATAAAAAATATAAATTTGAAAGATGCTGAATCTCTTTGTGGTGTAATAACTATATTAAATCATGAATTAATTAATAATTTAAATATCAAACCTATGTTTCCAGGCTTTAAAGTAAAAAATAAAGATGGTAGCGAGATGACTGAAACCTATAGGAATATTCTTGCAAATGAGATAATTAGATATGTAGGTGAGCCTATATTAGCTATTATTGCGGAAACTATAGAGATAGCTGAAGAAGCTGCTGATTTAATAGAAATTGAATATGAAGAATTGATAAGTGTTACTAACATTAAAGATGCTATTAGTAAGGACGCTCCTATAGTAAGAGAAGAATTAAGTAATAATATTTCATTTGATTGGGAGTTAGGGAATAAAATAGATACTGATCATAACTTAAATAAGTCTTCTTATATTATTAATATTGATTTAATAAATAATAGGTTAATACCTAATCCTATGGAATGTAGAAGCACTATTGGTAAATATGATAAAACAACTGGTGAGTATTCTTTATTTTGTTCAAGCCAAGGAGTACACAGTCTTAAAAGAAAATTAGCTGTAATATTTAACATTAAAGAAGAAAAAATAAACGTATTTACTGGAGATGTTGGGGGCGGATTCGGAATGAAGATTTTCAATTACCCTGAATATGTTTTAACTTTAGCAGCCGCAAAATATACTAATAAAACTATAAAATGGAGAGCAAAAAGGACAGAAAGCTTTTTATCGGATATACATGGAAGAGATCATATAAGTAAAGCAACTATAGGCTTTGATCAAGACTATAAAATTACAGCACTAAAAGTAGAAACCTATGCTAATCTAGGAGCGTATATTTCAGATTTTGGAGTATTTATACCTACCTTAGCCGGTACAGGTATGTTAACTGGCTGCTATAAAATTCCATTTGCATACGCAAATGTTAAAGGAGTTTTTACAAATACAAATCCAGTTGATGCCTATAGAGGGGCAGGGAGGCCAGAAGCATCTTTTTTAATAGAAAGACTTATTGATAAGTCTGCTAGAGAGTTAAAAATATCTCCTTTAAAAATAAGAGAAATTAATTTAATTGATAAAAAAGAGATGCCTTACAAAACAGCATTAGGACATACTTATGACAGCGGCGACTTTAAGAAAAATTTATTGCAGTGTGCAAATAACTCCTCTTACTCATCATTTGAAAATAGAAAAAAAAAATCTTTAGATAACCATAAACTTAGAGGCATAGGAATTGCAACTTATATAGAAGCCTGTGGTGGTGGTGGTCCAGAATATGCATCAATAATGGTTGGAAAAAATGGGAATATTGAAGTTAAAATAGGAACTCAATCAAATGGACAAGGTCATGCAACAGCATATGCTCAGATAGTTTCTGAAATTCTAAATATAAATATCAATGAAATCATCATTATTCAAGGAAATAGTAAAGAAATAAAAAATGGATCAGGAACTGGAGGATCAAGGTCTATGCCAGTAGGAGGAAATGCTTTACTAAAGGCTTCAGAAAAATTTTTGTTTAAAGCTAAAGAAATTCTATCTCAGCAACTCAATACAAGTGTTAACTCTATAAATTATAAAGAGGGGAAATTTGAATATAATAGTAAAGTTTTCACTTTGTCAGATATATCTAACCTATTTGAAAAAAGAAAAAGTTCTTTAGAAATTTCTGATCAATGGGCACCTCAACCTGGAAGTTATACATATCCTAATGGAACACATATTTGTGAATTAGAAGTTGATAAAGTATCTGGTGAAGTAAAAATTTTAAGTTATACTGTAGTAGATGATTTTGGTAGAGTTATCAACCCTTTATTATTAGAAGGTCAAATACATGGAGGAATAGCTCAAGGAATAGGACAAGCTTTGCTAGAAGAAACTATTTATGATACTCAATCGGGTCAATTACTTAGTGGTTCATTTATGGATTATGCTATTCCTAGAGCTAGTGACATACCTGAAATTAACTTTACATATAATGAGATACTTTGTAAGGCAAATCCTTTAGGAATTAAAGGAGCTGGAGAAGCTGGAGCAATTGGGGCACCGCCTGCGATTATCAATGCCTTGTGTAATGCTTTAGACATTGATCATATTGATATGCCAGCTAGACCTGAAAAAGTATGGAAAAAAGTTTTGTTATCTAATAAACTGCCGAATGAAATAACTTAATATACGATAAAGTCTTTAACCAAAAGCTTGTTCCCATGTTCCAGTAGTCGCGGCCTTAGAATATTCAGTTGCTCTATTTTCAAAAAAGTTTGTATGTTCTACAGCATTAAGCATTTCGTCCATCCATGGCAATGGATTAATCCCTATTTTATATATAGGCTGTAACTTAAGTTGATTAAGTCGGATATCTGCCATATACCTCATATAACTTTTTACCTCTTCAGGTCTCAATCCTTCTACTGTACCTAATTCAAATGCTCTATCAATAAAAGCATCCTCATGTTCTATCATGGTATTACACGCTATATATAAGTCTCTCTGTAATTCTTCAATATCTATATCAGAATTTTCACTAACAAAAGTATTATAAAGTTTAATAATAGATTCTGTATGTAAACTTTCATCTCTTGCTGACCATGTTACAATCTGACCCATTCCCTTCATTTTATTGAACCTAGGGAAATTCAGAAGAATAGCAAATGTTGCAAATAATTGTAGCCCTTCAGTGAAGCCCCCAAATATTGCTAATGTTTTTGCAATATTAATTTTTGTTTTTGTATTAAACTTTTGCATATAATCATATTTATCTCTCATCTCTTTAATCTGAAGAAAAGCTGAGTATTCTACTTCTGGCATACCTATGGTGTCTAATAAATGCGAATAGGCAGCTATATGAATAGTTTCCATATTAGAGAATGCGGACAACATCATTTGAATTTCTGTAGGTTTAAATACCTGAGAATAATGTTTCATATAACAATTATTGACCTCTATGTCAGACTGAGTAAAAAATCTAAATATTTGTGAGAGTAGATTTCTTTCTGGCTTGGTAAGCTTTCTATTCCAGTCCGATACGTCATCAGCTAATGGAACCTCTTCTGGTATCCAATGGATTCTTTGTTGTTGTAGCCAGGCATCATAAGCCCATGGATACTTAAATGGTTTATATATTCTCTTTGTATCTAGTAATGACATTTTTTCCTCTATATTTTATTGACAAGACAAACATTCATCATAATTAAGCTCATTCTCATATGGTTGTTCATCCTCATTAATTTTACCTTTTATGGGCACCTCTGTTGTTTTTTTATTATGAGAAACTACTTCTGCTCTTTGAATAGATAAAGATCTTAAATAATATAAGCTTTTTACTCCTCTTTTCCATGCAGAAAAATGTATCATGTGAAGATCTCTTTTATGCACATCTGGTTTTAAAAAAATGTTTAAAGACTGTGCCTGACAAACATATGGAGTTCTGTCCCCAGCAAGTTCTACAATTCTTCTTTGATCTAGTTCGAATGCAGTTTTAAAGACTGCCTTCTCTGTTTCGTCTAAAAAATCTAGATGTTGTACTGAACCTTTATTGATTGTTATGGAAGACCAAATTTGTTCATTGTCCTGACCTTTTTCAGCTAGTAAATTTTTAAGGTGCGTATTTTTAACATTAAAGGATCCTGATAATGTTTTTTGAGTAAAACTGTTAGCTGCTATGGGCTCAATTCCTGGAGAAGCACCTCCACAAATTATAGAAATAGAAGCAGTTGGAGCTATAGCTATTTTATTAGAAAATCTCTCATTAACACCATATTCTTTTGCATCTGGACATGCTCCTTTCTCGTTAGCTAGTACTATAGAAGATCTGTCTGCCTCTTCTTTAATTTTAGAAAAGATTCTTTTATTCCATACTTTTGCCATTACTGAGTCAAAAGGAATTCTCTTTTTTTGTAAAAATGAATGAAATCCCATAACACCTAGGCCAACACTTCTTTCTCTCATTGCAGAGTATTTTGCACTTGCCATAGTGTCCGGAGCTCTGGTAATGAAATCCTCCATGACATTATCTAAAAATCTCATGACATCTTCTACAAAAGCTTCTTGGTTATTCCACTCATCATATTTTTCTATATTTAATGATGAAAGGCAACATACTGCTGTTCTTCTATTTCCATCTTTATCAACTCCAGTAGGCAATGTAATTTCACTACATAAATTTGACATTTTAACTTGAAGTCCTGACAGTTTTTGATGATTTGGGATAGCTTCATTAACTTTATCTATAAAAAGTAGATATGGTTCTCCTGTTTCTATTCTAGTAGTTAGAATTTTTATCCAAAGAGACCTTGCTTTAATAGTCTTTTGAATAGATCCATCTTTAGGACTTTTAAGAGACCACTCTTTATCTTCTTCAACTGCTCTCATGAAATCATCTGTTATTACAATTCCATGATGAAGGTTTAAAGCTTTTCTGTTAGGATCTCCACCAGTAGGTCTTCTTAAATCTATAAATTCTTCAATTTCCGGATGCCAAATCGGAAGATAACAAGCTGCTGAACCTCTTCTAAGACTGCCTTGACTGATTGCTAAAGTCAAAGAATCCATAACTCTAATGAATGGCACTACTCCTGATGTTTTACCTGCTTGTCCAACCTTTTCACCTATACCTCTTAAATTACCCCAATAAGATCCAATCCCTCCTCCTTTAGAAGCCAACCAAACATTCTCATTCCATAAATCTACAATACTATGAAGGCTATCTCCTGCTTCGTTTAAAAAACAAGAAATAGGAAGACCTCTATTTGTTCCTCCATTGGAAAGAATAGGAGTTGAAGGCATAAACCAGTGTTTTGACATGTAATCATAGAGTCTTTGAGCGTGATCTGCATTATCAGAGAAATAGCTTGCTACTCTAGCAAACATACCTTGATAATCTTCATTAGGAAGAAGGTATCTGTCTTTTAAAGTGGATTTTCCAAAATCAGTTAACAAAGAATCTTTACTAGAATCTTTTTTAACTTTAATTCCTGGCTTGATCTGAACAACATTTAGAATATCTGAACTTTTTTTATTTTGTAAATTTTTTTTTTCAAAACTTTCTAACATAATTTTAACTCTAACTTATCCACAAATGTTAATAATAACTTGTGGATATATTACTACATCTTGTATATTCTTTTTTTCTATAACTAAATATTGCGTATTAGATCGATATAGTCAATACAGAAAAAAAAATAAAATGAAATTAATTTTATAATAGAACATTTATAGAACAAAAACAACTTAAAAATCTTCTAATCTTGTTATTTTTTAAATAACTTATTCATGTTATATTAATTTATGGTTAAATTAGATAAAATTTATACTAGAGGTGGTGATACTGGTTATACTTCTATAGTTGGTGGTAAAAGAATTAAAAAATCTTCTATTGTAATAGAGACTATTGGAAGTGTAGACGAATTAAATGCAAATTTGGGCACCGTAATTAGCTATTTAAAATCAGACCAAAAAAAAGTTCTTGAAAATATACAAAATGATTTGTTTGATTTAGGTGCGGACTTGGCAACACCTTTAAGTATAAAAAAAAATGTTGTAAGAGTTAGAAAAAAACAAACTCTATTTTTAGAAAAAGAAATTGATAAAATTAATTCTAAATTAAAGCCTTTAACCTCCTTTATTCTTCCAGGTGGTGATAGAGTTTCTTCTTACTTGCATTTAGCTAGAACAGTGAATAGAAGGTGTGAAATAAACATTATAAAACTAAATGAAAAAAAAAGAATAAATGTAGAGATTTTGAAGTATATAAATAGATTGTCTGATTATTTATTTGTTTTGGCAAGACAAACTAACAGAAGTGAGGTATTATGGAAACCTTTAAAGAATATGTGATTGAAAAAATAAAATGCCAGTTAAAAATAGAATAGCTAATTTTCAAAATGATATGGTGAAATGGCGTCACTACTTTCATGAGAATCCTGAATTAGCATATAATGAATTTAATACTTCTAAAAAAGTAGTTAACCTACTAAAACAATTTGGTATTTCTAATATAGAAGAAGGCTTAGGTAAAACAGGAGTTGTTGCTGTATTAGAAAATGGCAAAGGTAAAAGTATAGGTTTAAGAGCTGACATGGATGCATTACCTATTAATGAGGAAAATATAGATAAAAAATATAAATCTAAAACAGTCGGTAAAATGCATGCTTGTGGACATGACGGACATACTACTATGCTTTTAGGCGCAGCAAAATATTTAGCCGAAACAAAGAACTTTAGAGGAAAAATTGTACTAATATTCCAACCTGCAGAGGAGGGATTTGCTGGAGCTAAAGCTATGATTGAAGATGGTTTATTAGATAAATATCCTATAGATGAAATTTATGGTATGCATAATATGCCTGGTTTAGAAAAGGGTGTTTTAGCAGTAGAAGCAGGACCAAGGCTAGCAGCTGCAGATAACTTTGAGGTTGAAATAATAGGTAAAGGTGCACATGGTGCTATGCCTTCAAACTCTATAGATCCAGTTTTATGTGGAGCTTCAATTGTTCAAAATATTCAGCATATTGTTTCACGAAATGCTGATCCTAAAGAAACTTTAGTTATTACTGTAGCATCATTCAATTCAGGTAATGCAAATAATGTAATACCTAAAACCGCTAACATGACAGGCACAATAAGGTATTATAATAATCAAATAGGTGAATTAGCAAAAAAAAGATTTTTCGATGTAATAAACTCTACTTGTAATGCTTTTGGAGCAAAGGCTAATATTAATTACAAAAAAGGTTATCCAGCAACAATAAATCATCAAGAACAAAGCTTATTTGCCTTTAATACAGCTAAAAAAGTTATAGGGCTTAAAGCCACTTCCAGTCAAAAACCTATGATGGGGTCAGAAGATTTCTCTTATTTTTTGCAAAAAGTGCCCGGATGTTTTGCTTGGATAGGAAATGGCGAGTCTGCTTCTTTGCATAATCCAAAATATGATTTTAATGATGATGTACTATCTATCGGATCTAGCTTTTTGGCTAGCCTGGCTGAAGATAGGCTATCCTAATTAAACACTTTAAGTGATTTTTAATAATTAGTATTTTACTGTGCAATTTTACTTAATGCTGCTTTCTGATAGTTCGTAATTTTACACTTTGCTACAGCATATGCAGTATCGTTGAAAAGTTTTACTCCGTAAGGGCATCTCATCCCAATTAAAGACTTTAAATCTTTTGTTGCATTCAATATAACAGTTTGTCCTACACCAGAGTCTTTTTCTTGACGATTTCTAAACCCCCTAAAATAAGTCTTTGGTTATCCTGATAAATCGTTTTGCCATACCCATCTAATTCTATTACATCATCATTATTTAATATTACAAAACTTGCCTGCTCCATTAATCCATAGTTCCCGAGATTATCTGTACAGGTACCTTCAAGAATGAAACTAACATATTTTTTATTATCAGATATTGGAAAAGATTTTAATATAGTTCTCTTAGCATGAGTTTGAATTTCATAATCAAACGAAAAAGCATTATTAAATAAGAAAAAATTAATAAAAAATATTAGAATATATCTAATAGTATTTTTTTTAATCATAATTAAAATATAACTTTATTTAATCAAAATAATCTAAATACTTTAGCCATTTAAATTTAATAGCTTAATTAGAAATTATGTAAACCAAATTTAATAAATATTTCAATTTTTGATTATATGTTTCTCAATAGCTTCTACAAATAATAATTAAAATAAAATGAGAAAGTGAACTATTAGTTGAGAAAATTAAGAAGAACTATATATTCAATTAAATGAAAGTTCACTGGTTAATTAAATATTATATCATAGGTTTTGTAGCTATATTTTCCCTTGTTTATCATATTGAGAGTTCGGAGCCTTATATAAATTGGTCTTTATACCCAGAAATATCTGAGAATAAAGTGCAAAGTTTTATTTTAAATAAGGATTGTCAAAGTTTGATAAAATTATATAAAAATGAATTTAATAAAAATTATGAAAAAAACTTTTTAGGTTTTAATTTAAGAAAAGATAAAAAGCTAATAAAAGGGTTGAATTTATTGAAATACTTAGACTTTCAATTAAATGAATTCGGATGCTTATTTAGTTAGCTATATTTTAGGACAAATAAAGTGAAAAAACTTGTTATATTAGTAATAATGTTAAGTATGTATATAACATTTGGCAATACTTCTAAAGACATCAAAATTAAAGATGTTTGTGCATGGTATCACGAAGAAATAATAGGTTGGCATAAAAACTATTTACTATTCAAAAAGCGCCATGTTGATGTATCGGATAAAACTAAATATCCCAATATTGACAACAAAACTATTGAAAAAAATTTTTTTAAACAAAAGAAGTTGATTGAGGCAATAGATAAAGCGCAAAAGCAATTACAAGTTTTATCTAAAGTATATCACTATTTAGAGTGTACTAGGTTTGAAAGAAAGTTTGAAAAGACTAAATAATAATTGATTATTTATTATAGCTTTGACTAATAAATAGAAAGTTAAATGGAACTCTATACTTTAGTAAATATTATTTCTCTCTTAAATCTCCTAATATAATTTCTTATATTTTTGAACATAAAACCTTTAAATCTTTTATACAAATATAATTAAAAAGAAAAGAATATGTTTATTGAAAGTTTAGCATTAAAGTTAGATATAAAAATGAGGAAAAGAAAAGCTAGGTAGACCAAAATTAAAATTTATCTAACCTTTGTTAAAGCTAGTTCTTGATAGAAATATTATTATCATATAGTATGATTATAGTTAAAAGAAAAACTACTTTTCTTCATTATATGTTATTAATATTTAAAAGGATAAATAATGGCCAAAGGCTTAGATAAAAAAAAAGATAAAAAGAAACCTAAAAAAAGCATAAAAGAAAAAAAAGCAGCTAAGAAAGAGAAAAAACAAAAATAATTTTTCTACTTATTTCTTTTCTTATTTTTCTCCTAATTAATAATAAAAAATATAAAGGTTACAAGGTATCAGCTAACTTAAAAATGGCAGTCAGCTTTTATAAACAGATAATTGATAGGATTAGTTAATTAAGTTATAATAAAAAAATGAAATATATACTTTTAGTTATATTAATTTTTATTTATACATACTCCTATTCTGCTGAATGGATAAGTGAAGCAACAGCAAAAATAACTATATTAAAAAAAATAGAACTGCCAGGTGGTTCTATATATGCATCTTTTGAAATAAATGGTGCTGGTAAAAGCAATACAGGAAAGAATTCAACAGCAAACTGTGTAGGCCATAGAATAGATAAAAATAATAAATTAGAAGAGCAAAAAATATTTTGTAATGTATATCTTTCAGATGGTAATGAGTATTCTTTTATGCAAATAAGAAAAGAAACAGATACTGATGCAGGAGTAGGAAAGTCTATAATTTTAGATGGGACTGGACCATATAAAAAATTAGCTAATAAAGAATGTATATATGCTGTTAATTATTTAAGAGACCATGCTTTTGCCACTACCAAATGTTCAGTTTCAGATAATATTTTTAACTCATTAAAAAACTGATGAAAATAATAATACTAATATTGACAGTATTATCAGTTTCTTATGAAAATATTAGTGCTAAGGATTATATTTTAGAACAACAAGGAAAAAGAATTTTGGTTAAAGAGCATATTTATTCTAAAACTGATAATTTAAAAGTCTTTAAATTAGAGGGAACCTTTAAAGATAATGCGGGTAACTTTGGAGAAACTAATAGCATAGTTAATGTAATAACTATTAATAATGTTGTAGAAAAGTTAGAAGCAAGTAATGAACTGATATATAATGAAAATATTAGAGCATATAACACAGCTAAAAGAGCTAACAATGAATTAAAACAAGGTGTAGGACAATGGCACTTTACTTACGCTAGTAAAAGCATAAATGCAATTATCAATTCAGATTGTTTATATAGTATTAGATACTATAATGATAATTTTCTAACATTAGCTAAGTGCAACATTCCTGAAAAAGCTTTTGAGCAAATTAAAAGTATTATAAAATGAATTTATCACTCTATTCTAGGTTTCTTCTCCTATGGTATTGTGAAAGTCAATTTAGACCTGCAACTAAAGGTAATGTAGTTTCTTAAAGTTGTGAGGAGGTGCCCAGGGGTGGGAAGTATGCCATCTAAAATAATACATAGCTAAGTTATTGTTTTTATTTATTTTATATTTTAAGTAAATTCGTTGTGTATACGATTTATTTATACTATCTATAGAATCAACCAAATTTAATTTTTAGATTAAAGAATTTGATGGAATGCTAGAGATAATCTCTGGCGAAAGTGCACTTGAATAAAAAAAAATGTGAAATAAAAATATTATACTTTAAGTTATTATTCTAAAAACTACTTCCTATAAATTTTAATAGTATTTAAAATACTTTTTTTCATATTATCAATTTCAGTTATTGATGATGAGTTTTGTACAGTGTTTACGTAAAATGTTATGCTATTATAAATAAATTGTGCTAGAAATTCAGTATTTACTGATTTGACTATATAATTTTTAGATTTTAACTTTTCAATAAGGATTTTATAACTTTTAATAAAATCTTCATCCATCTTATTTAGTGTAAATTTAATTTTCTTATCTAGAGTATATTTAACTATTCTAGTTTTTTGAAAATAGCAAAGCCCATTTTCAAGGTTAGCAATGCCATCTTTTTTATTTTGAATTTTATTTAGAGTTTGACTTATAAAATGAAATAGGCTTGTGGCATTTTCAATATTAAAGTGTGACTGCTTTAAAATTTTTTCATAATATAACTTTAAAGATTTATTTTTTAAAGTAACTTCATCGCCAACTAACCTATACATAGTTGGTTTAGAAACTCCTGAATAATATATAATAGAGTTGAATGAAAAAGAATTTATTCCCTTTTCCCAATACTTATTCATGCATTTAAAAATTATATCATTAATATTTAGGGAATTTTGCCTCATCATACATTACTATTATCATATTAATTAAAAAAATAAAGTTTGAATAATATACCATTTGGTATATATATATTATGTACCATGTGGTATATTAATTTTACTTACAAGGAGGTTACTATAAATGCTAATAAAAAAAATAATTTATATCTTTTTTTTAACTATATTTTCTTTAACAAGCCTAAACGCAGAACTTAATTATAAAAAAATTGGACAATGGGACTTAAAAATGGGTAGAAATAACTTT
>NZIN01000022.1 GCA_002689905.1 Rickettsiales bacterium | reverse complement strand
TTTAAGCCTTTTGTTTATTTAGCTGCTTTAGAAAATGGATACTTGCCTAATACTAAAATATTAGATTCACCTTTAGTTATTGATCAAGGGCCTGGTTTAGAAAAGTGGAAACCAAAAAACTATTCTGGGATTTTTTATGGGCCGTCTACTTTAAGGATAGGACTAGAAAAATCTAGAAATGTTATGACAGTAAGATTAGCTAATGAAATAGGTATGAAAAAAATAGTAGATGTAGCTAAAAGATTTAGACTAGGAAGTTTTCCTCCATTATTAGCATCATCACTAGGATCTACGGAAACCACATTAATAAATTTGGCTGCTGCTTATGCAACCTTTGTTAATGGTGGAAGGTATAATTATCCAGCATTAATAGAAAAAGTGCAAAATAGAGAAGGTAAAGTAATATTTAGAAGAGATAATAGAATTTGCAAAAAGTGTGAGGGTAGTAATAGTAAAGAATTTGTCAGGCCAATTTTATTTCCAGAGGGAGAAAAAGTTATTGATGGAAATCATGCTTTTCAAATTACCTGGATGTTAAAAGGAGTGACAACTAGAGGAACTGCGAGATCTTTAAGAAAACTTAATTTATCCTTAGCTGGAAAAACTGGTACAACTAATGACAATATGGATGCTTGGTTTTTAGGCTTTTCTCCACAATATGTAGTTGGAGTTTTTGTAGGATATGATACTCCTAAAACATTAGGAGATAAAGAGACAGGAGGAAAAGTGGCAGCTCCAATATTTGCTTCATTCATGAAAAAAGCATTAGAAAATAAAGAAAATAGACCATTTTTAGTACCAGAAGGCATTGAAATGATAAAAATAGATTATTTGTCAGGAAAAAAAGTTAATTCAGAAAGTAAAAATGTTATTTATGAAGCATTTGTAAAAGGTTCTTATAAAGCAAATACTCAGGATATTTTAAAAGAAACTACAATAATTAATGACTTTGAAAGTAATTTATATTAGGAGTACTTATGAAAATAGAAATAGATGTAGAAATTAAAAGTATAAAAAATAATATTGAATCAATAAGGAGGTTTCTTTGACATAGACTCATTAGTAAAAGAAATAAAAGAATTGCAAGTAACTTCTGAAAGAGATGATTTATGGAAGGATAAAAATAAGGCTCAAGAAATTTTTAAAAAGAAAAGGAAGTTAGAAAACATACTTAGAGAGTATAACGTATTAAAGTCTGAATTCAAAGATTTAGTGGATTTATATCAATTATTTAAAACAGAAAGTGATGACCAATTAGAGCAAGAGTTAACTTCAATACTTAAAAATACAATTTATTTGTCAAATGAGCTTAAAATCAAGACATTGCTCTCTGAAGAAGCAGATAGTAATGATTGTTATATTGAAATTAATGCAGGGGCAGGAGGAACTGAAAGTCAAGACTGGGCTCAAATGTTGTCTAGAATGTATATTAGATGGATAGATAATAAAAGTTTTAAAAAAAGTATTATGGATATGAATAATGGTGAAGAAGCTGGAATAAAATCTATTACTATTAAAGTAGAAGGAGAAAACGCTTTTGGTCTATTAAAATCTGAAAGCGGCGTTCATAGATTAGTAAGGATTTCTCCATTCGATTCTCAAAAAAGAAGGCATACTAGTTTTAGTAGCGTTTGGGTTTATCCAATTGTAAGTAATGATATAAAGGTTGAAATTGACAATAAAGATTTAAGAATTGATACTTATCGGGCCTCAGGAGCTGGTGGTCAGCATGTCAATAAAACAGATAGTGCTATTAGAATATCTCATATACCTACTGGTATAGTTGTGCAGTGTCAGAATCAAAGATCTCAGCATCAGAATAGGGCTTCAGCTTTTAAAATGCTAGAGTCTAGATTGTATGAATTGGAATTAAGAAAAATAGAGGATAAAAAAAATAAGACTACTACATCAAAAAAAGTCATAGGATGGGGTAATCAAATAAGATCTTATGTTATGCAACCCTATAGATTAGTTAAAGATTTAAGGACTGGAGCAGAAAACTCAGATATAGATAGGGTATTAGATGGTAGTTTAGATGAATTTATATTCTCTTATTTATCTACTAAAAGCAATTAGAATTTTTTTTACGAATTTTCAATATAAGCTAAGACTTCTTCAACATGCCCTGCAACTTTTACTTTATTCCATACCTTGGTTATAATTTGTTTTTTATTTATTAAAAATGTGGTTCTTTCTATTCCAAAATATTTCCTACCATACATACTTTTTTCTACCCATACTCCATATTCTTCACAGGTATTTTTACTTTCATCTGAAAGTAAATCTACACTTAGGTTTTGTTTACTAATAAAACCCTGATGCTTTTTTACTGAGTCTTTAGAAATACCATATATATGATAATTTAAAGCATTAAATTTATTTTTATACTCAGAAAAGCCTATGGCTTCTTTAGTGCATCCAGGAGTGTTATCTTTTGGATAAAAAAATAATATTAAATTAGTTTTTAGATTTTTTAATTCTACTGTTTCACTATTTTGATTACTTAATATAAAATTAGGTGCTTTTTTATTAACATTAATAGACATTTGTAATATATTACCTCATAATTAATTAAATTAAAGCTTACCATTGTTTAAACATAAAATAATTAAATATTTATCTATTTCTATTATTGCAATATTTTTTGCCTTAGGCTTTTTATTGCTAAGATTAGCTTTTAAACCATTAGACATAAGTTATGTCAACAATATTTTACCAAAAATAGATAAGTATATTACACAGTTAGAAGGTGTTAAATTTGAAGAGGTTTTACTTAACCTTGATTTAATGAAAAACGAAATTAATTTAGAGTTAAATAAAGTTTATTTTAAAAAAAATTTACTTAATATTTCTAATTTAAAAGCAATGCGTATAAATTTAAGCTTTAAAGCCTCTGATTTAATTAAAAATAAAACTACTATTAAAAAAATATATATTAATAAAGGTGGTATTGATATTCATAACTTTGAATTATCTGATAGTTACAATGTAAATAAAAGAAATGATATTTTTAATAAGCTTTTGGGAGCAGACATTCAGCTTGAAGAAATAAATATAAACTTTTATAAAGAGAATAATAAAATAGCAGTAATTTCAAATTTTGATGGAGTTTTAAAAAATACTGAGCAAGGTATTAATTTTGGTAGACTAAATGCTGATCAAATAATCTACGTAAATGACAAAAAAAACATTAACTTAACATTTAATAATATTAAATTAAAAGAAGAATTTAAAAAAGATTTTACTATGAGCATTGAAAGTATAATGTTTAAAGATAAAAATAGTGTTTTTAAAAGTAAGTATTTTAAGCAAATTAAAAACTTCAAAGTTGAAAATATAAAGTTTAAATTTAATCAAAATGAAGAGGTTATTACTGCTGAAGGAAGTGTAATTCATAATAATAAAAAAAGTCTTTTTGATATTAATGGAAGTTTATTAAATTATACAAAATTTAATGGTGTAATTAATGTAAGTGTAGAAAAGAACCCTATATTAGCTAAGCTAAATTTAGATTACCTAAAACAATATAATTATAATCTAGAAAATAGTTCTAGTATGCTTTTTGATGGAAAAATTAACCTTAATATAAAAAATAATTTAGTTGATAAAATTATAGTTAACGCTAGCTCTTTGAGAGAAAAAAATAAGGCGACTTTAGTAAATTTAAGAAATAATTCAAAGTTAAGTATAGAAGATATATACATAAACTTAGAATATTATGAAGATCAAGTAAAACTAAAAAATTTAGAGATAAACGAAGGAACTCAAAAGATAAACATGTATGGACATTTTTATATTAAACATAATAAATTTGATACAACCTTTAAATTTAAAAGCTTTGATTATGATAAAGCATATAATCTAGTTAAAAGTATCTTTATTAAAGGTAATGATAAGTTGAACTTTATTACTAAGTACAAAGCAAATAATATTGAAAATCTAGAACTTAATTTAGAGAAAAATGATGGTAATATATTAGTCAAATCATTTCATTGTGAGATAAATGATATCAATATAACAACTAATAAAAATCTAACTTTAAAAACTGCTTCTTTAAAGGTATTAAAAAATAATGAAAATATAGAGTTATTTAGTAAAGAGTTAGAGACTATAAATGAATTTGGGGAAGCCTTATTATCAAATACTAACATTGTAATTAGAAATTTGAAAAACTTTAAAAGCGATTTTCAAATGAATACTTATTTAAAAACTGATTATAGGTTTTTTAAAAACACATTGTCTTCTCTAAATTACAATAGAGAGCTTATAGATGACATGGAAGGAAATATTGCAGGTAAACTGTTTGTAAATAAAAACATTCAAGATATTAATTTTAGCTACTTATTTGAAGGGCAATTAATGAGTTTTAATTACAAACCTTCAGGTAAAAATAATTTTCCACTGCAACTTGAAAACTTTTTTGGTAACATAGTATTTTCTGATAGTGAGCTTGATATCAAAGGCTCAGGAAAAATTAATAAATCAAATTCTATAATAAGAGTCTCTATTGATGAAAATAGCTTACTAAAGATTAAAATACAAGCAGAAGCTAAACCTGAATCATTTGATATTTTTGGTGAATATAATTTCATTACTAAAGGCAATACTAAACTAAAACTTGATATTACAAAAGATTTAAACAATGAACTTTTTACAGTGGCCTTCAATGCAAACTTATTTTCTAGTGAGGTAAACTTAAAAAATATAATTTATAAAAAATTACAAAATAAAAGGGGAGAAGCATCTGGGATATTTTATTTTAGAAATAATGAATTAATTTCCGTTAAAAAACTTAACTTTTTTACAGAAGATATATTAATCAATAGTGATTTATTTTTCACGAAAAACCTTAGGCTAAAAAATGTAAATATTAATAGATTTATAAAAGATAGAAATGACTTTAGAGCGCAAATATCATTTATTGGCCAGGATAGTTGTTTTATTTCTATAGATGGCAAGAGAATAGATTTGAAGCATTTTTTTGAAACAAGCTCTGATAAATTTAAAAATATAGATATAAAGTTAAATATTGATAATCTCCATTACAATAAAATTAATTTAGGTAAGACTAATATAAAAGGTGTCTTTAAAGATACTAATTTGGAAGAACTCGAAGGACATATTTCTTATGATAATATAAAATATGTAAACTTTAACAAAAGTAATAATCAACAAAAATATTTTAAGACTATAAATATTCATTTTGACGATTTTGGCGCTTTCTTAAATAATTCAAATATTTCCAATTCTTTTATAGGAGGAAACTCTAAAATAGAATTAAATATAAAAAACTATAGTCTTATTAGTGGGAAGGTAAGTATTGAAAAAAGTAGTATAAAAAACTCTTCTTTTCTTGCTAGATTACTTCAATTGGCTTCATTTACAGGGCTACTAGAAATACTCACAAATGAAGGTATTCCCTTTGATAACATTAATATTAATTTCACTAAAGAAGAATCTAAAATAATAGTTCAAGAAGCAAAATTTCAAGGATTTTCACTAGGTGGCAAGCTAAATGGTAGTACTGATATAAATACAAAAAAAATTAATTTAGAGGGAGTTATTGTTCCAGCTTATGCAATTAATTACTTAATAAATAAAATACCATTAATTGGGCAAGTAATTACAGGTGTTGAAGGTGAGGGGTTAATAGGTGTTAATTTTAAGGCAAAGGGTACTATAGAAGATCCCAATTATACAATAAATCCATTATCTATTTTAACCCCTGGCATAATTCGCAGCATATTTGATAGCTTATTTGAAGAAAATAATGAAAATAGGTCTAAGTAATAATTTTTATTAGAGCGTGTTTTTTCTTTCCTATCGAGATATGAATACCTTTTTCACTTTGTATATCTTTTTTGGAAACTAAATAATTATAATCAACTACTTTATTGCCATTAATTCTTGCAGCGCCTTGTTCAATTAATCTTCTTGCATCACTATTAGATTTACAAAGTATATTGTCTATACAGAATAGTTTATAAATCGCTATTCCACTGTTCATATCTTTAATACTTAATTTAGCACTTGGAAGGCTACTATTAATAACATTATTATTCATAACTTCAGTTGCTGTTTTATAAACATTATCACACTTTTCTTTGCCGTGGGTTAATTCAGTAATACTATTAGCCAAAAGTATTTTGGCGTGATTTAATTCTTGACCCTCAAGTGTTGCTAACCTATTGATCTCTGACAGTTCAATTTCTGTGAATAGTTTTAAAAATTTAATAACATCTTGATCTGTAGTATTTCTCCAAAATTGCCAAAATTCAAAAACTGATAAATGCTCTTCCGATAACCAAACGGCACCATTTTCTGTTTTACCCATCTTATTACCGTTAGAAGTTGTTATAAGAGGTGAAGTTATAGCATGTACACTATTCTTCTTGTTTATTTCTACTTTTTTAATTAGATCTATACCATTAATAATATTTCCCCACTGGTCTGAACCACCGAATTGAACATTACAATTAAAGTTTTTAAATAAATAATAATAATCATAAGCCTGAGTTACCATATAATTAAATTCTAAAAAACTAAGATTCTGTTCTCTATCCAATCTAGTTTTAACGGAATCAAATGTTAGCATTCTATTTACAGAAAAATGCTTTCCAAAATCTCTTAAAAAATCAATGTAATTAAGAGAGTCTAACCATTCAGCATTATTTACAATTAAAGCTCCGTTTTCAGTATCACTAAATGTAATATATTTTTCTATAACACTCTTAATTCCTGAACTATTTATTTTGATTATATCATCAGATAAAATTTTTCTAGTAGAATCTTTGCCTGAAGGATCTCCAATTTTAGTAGTACCACCTCCTAGAAGAATAATAGGTTTATTATTTGTCTTTTGCAACCATCTTAAAAGCATTAATTGTAGCAAACTTCCTACATGGAGTGTGTTTGAAGTGCAGTCAAATCCAGTATAGCCAATTATTTTTTTATAGTCATTACATAGAAGATTTATGTCAGTAGTTTGATGTATAAAATTCCTGGATTTAAGAATATTTATAAAATCTTTTATACTATTTTTCATAGTTATATATTAAAATTACTTTCTTCACATTGTAGAAAAAATATATTTTCATTATTAGTAGCAGAAATTTCATTATTTTTTAAATTTATTTTAATATCAATATCATTAAACACTAAGAGTATTTCATTATTATTAATATTATTAATTGTAGCTAAATATTCTTTTCCTTTAATAGTTAAATAGCTTTTTTTAATAGACCTTGTTTCCAAAATATCAATCAATTCAATATCTAATTTATTTGACTTACAAAAGAATTTTTTTTGTTCAAATCTTGTAAAATTACAATTACTAACAAATACTACAAAAAACAATATTAAAATTATATTAGATAACTTTATCATTTCTTTTTACCAGTTTCTAGAGCCTCTATATCGATTTCTTCTTCAATTTCTTTTGGCTCATTTTCTTTTTCCTTTTTTTTATTAAGCCCTAAGGCTTCAGCAACTGCTTTAGGGTCTGTTAACTCAATTGTTTCTTCAGTAATTTTAGTGGATTTAGTTTTAAGAATTTTTTTATCAGACTGAATGCTAGCATCTATTTCTTCTATATCAGATATTTTTGTTGCAGAAACAGGGTCGTTTTTTAACTCTTTATTTTCTACTTGCTCTTCCACCTGAGTTTCTATTTTTTCTTTTGGTTTAGCTTCTACTTGCTCTTCCACCTGAGTTTCTATTTTTTCTTTTGGT
>NZIN01000021.1 GCA_002689905.1 Rickettsiales bacterium | reverse complement strand
TGTTGATACTTTCTAAACTTTGCGTTTGTTTGATAATGGGAGTCCGTTGTTTCATCATAATCACTTTGTAGTGTATTCTGAACCGTTGTACCATCACTTGCTTTACCTAGTGCAAGTCCTTCAAAACCATTAAACCCAAATCCTTCACCAGAGTTAACTTCAATTGTCTCATTACTATCTAATTTTACTTTAGTATAGATTAAGAGACCATTAACATCACGGTTAAGGGCGTGCATTGCATATTCGTTAGAGATTTGAAAACCAGCGGCGTCTACTGCTACTGCTTGTGAAGCTCCTGTTGGTAATGCTAATGCCATTTAATTATTCCTCTTCGTTTCTTTATATTTATACAATAACCAGCGTCTAAAAACTATTAAGTATTTTCTAATACCGACATTACCGTATCTGTATTTCCGTGAGACGCAATAACTCTTATAATGTCATTTGCTTCAAGGTTTACAGGTTTATCTAATATAAATGTGTTGTTTTGTGGAATGATAATATTGGACATCATAGTCTTAAAAGTCGTTCCACCATCTATTGTTATTTTTACATCAACTTCTGCTTGTGTATCAGTTGAAGTATTTGAAATGTAAACAGCGTGTAATACAGCAGTACCATTTGATGGTGCTGTATAAACATTTGCAGTTGAATCATCAACTTGCGAGTTTGTCATTCCTGCGTTTTTAAAAGCACTAGCCATTTATTATCCTCCAAATACCACAGCAAAGGCAAGAATATCTCCTGTCAATGCTAGTGTTCCACTAGAATCTGGTAGTTTAATCGTTCTATCAGCAGTCGGATTTTCTACCGTTAATGTTGTTTCAAAGGCGTCAGCTGTGCTACCTTCAAAAATAATGTTTGCGTTATTAAAGGTTAAGTCTGTTGTTGAAACAGCACCTGCTTGTAATACCGATTGGATATTAACAGCAGAAGCACCACCTACTTCTCTAATAGTGTTCGCATTTTGCTTCGTGTAAAACTTACCGTCAGCAATGTTCATTGCTAATTCACCAATTTCTAAATCAGATAATTGAGGAACAGCAGAAGCTGTAAAACTTCTTTTTGGTTTAAGTATTGCGGTCATTAGAACAGACCACCGTCAATAGTATTCAATGCAACATCACCACTTGTTACCGTGAAGTTTGTACTATTAAATGACGCAACTCCTTTATTACTTGTACTTGCCTCTTCTCCAGCAATTGTAATTGCAGAACCAGAAGCAGTTGTATCAATTCCTTCTCCAGCAGAAATAGTTAATGTTCCAGACAATCCAACTGAACCAGTACCACTTTCACCTGCAAGTGAAATATTAGGGTCAGATAATTTTGAGTTAGGTATAGAACCTGCCAACATAGCAGCAGTAATTCCTAATGCCTTAACTTGTAATGCGTCTGATACTACTTCTATTGAAGAGTTATCTACATTAACATCTAAAGTATTTCCTGCTTTTACCATAGCCGCACCAGCGACTACTTGACCAGCACCAGAGAATTGTGATACAGGTAATTCAGTATTACTTGAAAGTGTACTATCTGTTATTACAGGAGTACCATTGTGAGTAAATACATAACCGTTATCACTATTAGCAGTACCTTCTTCTACGAAAGTAAATGTACCACCAGTAATTTCTGAACCAACATTTGCGTCTTGAGCCCTTGTTAGTCTCCAGTTAGTAGAATTAGTTCCAACTATTTCTACAATATAAATTCCATTTTGTCTTGCCTCTGTTTGGTCTTTAACTAATACTCTATCGTTAAGTGATAAAGTAACACCGTCTATTGATAGAGCGGCCTGTGTTCCAGAGTTGTCTAGTCTTCCATTTGATTGGTCATAAGTAGCAGCCAAGTTTGCAGTTGTAGCAACTCTTGTACTATCTTTAACATCTAAACCAGATGAAGCACTATCAACATATTCTTTTGTTGCCAAACTATCAGCGGCAAAACCACTTCTGTCTTTATATCCACTTGGTACGGTAACCGTTCCAGTTCCGTGTGGAGATATAGTAACATTTTTATTACTTGCAGTTGTTGAAATGTCTTGACCATTTAAAGTTAAGTCATCAACTTCTAAACTATTAAGTCCAGCGATATCTTGTTGTGTAGCACCAAGGTTAACACTTGAAGTACCAATTGTTACTCCTTGATTTGCAAGTTTTACATTTGTAACTCCACCATCTGTAAGTTGAGTTGTTCCAATACTTGCGTCTTGTACTTTTATAGTAACCGTGTTTGCAGTTACAGCAGTATCAATCGTTCCATCACCAGTTAAAAGTAATGTTGCGTTTGTACCATAGTTAATTGTTGAACCAGCACTATCTTCTAATGTAAGTGTTGTATCTACATCGTCAAATCCTAAAGTAGTGTTTGAACCTGAACCAGATATAACTTTTAAAAATTGTCCTGTATTACCAGCACCATCTGGTAAATAAATTGTAGATGAATTTGTTAGTGATAATGGAGCCTTAATAACAACATTGTTTGAACCGTTGTTAGTTGCCTCATTAAAAGTAATTTGACCAGAGTCCGTATTTGAGTTACCAAATACTAATTGGTCAATTGCGTTATTTGAATCCGTTGTGATTAATTTTTCGGCAGTTGCCTGTCCGTTTGTACTAGGAAATAGTGAGGTAAAATATTTACCACCAATTACATCAATACTATTTGCATTTCCACTACCATCTACACCACCAGTACCAGCAAATAATCTATCTCCAAGATTACCCGATGTACCAGTACCATATGTTAACGCCAATTCACCAAGTTTAAGTGTTCCTGGTGCCGATGTTCCTGTACTTCTTTTTATTCTGATTATTGTTGACATAGTGCTTTACCCTTTAAAAACTTCCGCCGTTTAGTGTTATTGAACCTGTGGTAGTAGATATCTCGTCTCTCACAACAAACTTATCACTTGTTGACGAGTATTGTATCATAGAACCATCAGCCAAGGTACCAGCGTCTACATCTGCCAGTAATCTCAACTTTAAAGTAGAATTGGTTACAGCCGTTTGAGACTGAGCCCCAGCAGGCATAGTAACTGATACTTGTTGCGGTCTGGATATTGTACTATCTATTCTTGCTTTAATTTGCGCCACTTGGTTTTCTCCCTTAATTGTTAATATTTATAACCGAAGGGTCTTCAAAACTTACTAGTATTTAGAAAAATTTAAATAGTAACATTTGGGCGTATAGTTATTATGCCTTCAATAACTCTTGTAATCATTCCGTCAGAGGTTCTAGTGACCTCTACATCATAAACATATCTCGCAGGTGCGTCAAGGGCACTTGTCTGAGCCGCAGTTAGTGAAAGTGTAATAATACCTGTTGTAGGGTTAGCAATCGCAGTTGTGATAGTTGTTCGTGTTTTAGTACTTTCGTACCCTTTTGCCATCTTAGCAGCCGCTGTATGACCTGTAAGGTCAAACATAGCGCCTTCATTTCCTGCAAGAGTTACATTACTAGAGAATGTTGTTCCCTGGTCTATCCTTAAATTAGCAATCGCCGCCATTTTCTATTCCGTTTTTTCTGTTTTAACTTCTTCGGTAGTCTCTGGAGCTTTGACATTTGGGTCTATTCCCAAAAAGTCGCAGATTTTAGCATTGTAATAATTTATCAATACATTAATCTTTTCCGCCTCAACTTCTAACCTTGCACGATTTTGAACCAACTCTTGTCTCGCAATTACATAATTTTTAGTCTTATCGTCAAAAGTGTTCTCATCGTACTCTTTACCATTTATCTTAATAGCCATAATTTATCTCCTTATATTACTATTTATACTGATTCCAGTATCATACTTTATTTCTTTATCATAATAACCTCTAATATCTGGTATCATTCCTTTCATTTCACTATCTGGGAATGCTTTAATAATAGGGTCATATATTTCTTTACTTTTATTATATGTTTCAAAGTATGGGTCATTGCTATACAATAACGCCTCATCATTTAATAAGTCATAAAACTTATCTCCATAATCTCTCTCTATCCATTTTGCATAACATATCGCTACACAATAACTTTTCGCTGGGTATATAAACTTATCAACTTTTTCGTTCCAATGTCTAATCGCCCAATCTATAATATCTTTCTTATCCCATATAAGAGATATTTCTTTATCATATAAAGTATCCGAGTGTGTCGGATTCAATCTATGGTAAATTTCTTGTTTGACTTTCCATTCTTTCATAACTTATATACTCCAAATTCTTGCAATCATTCCATTCAGGAATATTGACATTTAACATATTCTTTCTATTCACTTTATAAAACTTAATATGATGATACCACTTAAATAACTTCTTCCATTGATATATCCATTGTTGAATATAATAGTTAGACGGATGAGTATCAGATTTATAATAAGGTTGACCAGCATAGATGTTATTAAATTTATTATCCATACTATACAAGTCGTGACCTATTAGATAAATTTCTTTCATTTCGTCTATCGTATTACAAGCAACATAACCACTCATAGGTCCTGCCGACCAATGTTCTTGTTCAGGTTCTCTTATTAAATCTGTAATATTCAAAACCTTATCACTTGTTACCCAAGATACAGATACTAAATTTTCATTTGTTTGTTTATCGTTGTATCCGTGTAATACAAATTCTTTTGCACCTTGTCTGCCGTTCTCAATTAGTTTACCTGATTGTCGTATTGCTCTTAAATGTCTATATTCAGGAAACATACTTAATATCAATTGTTCAAAATTCTCACCAGGTATAGTAGACCAACTTCTGAAATAACATCTTGCATTATAACAATAACCACTTTGATATATGTTGTGCATAATAGGGTGGTCAATTGCAACTAATACATCTGGTGCAAAATCTTTATATAAATTATTGCAACCTAATATTGTGCCTCTAGGTTTTAACTTATTTAGATTAAAACCTCTTCTACTTTTTCCGTTACCAATACAAAATGCTCTATTTGCCATATCTCATTTTAAAAGTATCTAACAGATACCTATACCCATTGCAGCCGTCAGTTAAATCTTTTACATATCTGTAATGTTCAGTTAAACATCTACCAAGATATTCACACTTACGACATATATCAGATATATTCTTTTCTTTTTCTTTTTGACACCATACTTCATAATCTGCGAAACTATCTAACTCTAAAAAGAATTCTTTATCGTCTTCGTCAAAATCTAACACAGCAAGTTTACCATTTGGCGTAATATATAAATGGTCATCGCTGTATGCGTTGTTTTGTCCGTTTAGACTTTCTTTAATTAAGTCTCTATTTACAAATTGATAGTCACCTCGTTTAGTTGCGTCTTCATCTTGTAGTAATTTTAAAATATAATCTTCATATTCTGAATCCTTTACTTTAAGGTCATTTGCTTGATTACTACTATATGGTTTTATCTCAACACTTTGCATATGACTATTCTCAAATTTTATTCTATTCATCATAGTCCAAAAGTGTTCACCACTATGTGCCATTACTTCTCTAGTTGCAAGACATAGTACTGAAAAGTCTACAGGCAACTTTGCCATATTCTCTCTTACTAAACGATAATCTTGTCTAGTAGTTAAATCCCAAGATACACTTAAATAATATTCAGGATTAAAAAACTCTTCTCTTAATACAGATAAATTTGTGTTTATGTTTATCTTATCTTTATAATAAAATTTTATTGTATTAGTTATTGCTTGTAATTTGTCTTTCTTTAATATACCTATCTCACCACCATACAAATCAATATGATTTATTTCTCTATGTGTAGCAACTTCAGCCAATAAGTCATTTAGTCTTATATGGTCTATAGTTTTTGTATCACCTAGTTGTTCAGGTGTAAGATAACACCAATGACATCTAAAGTTACAATGATACGATGGATTAATTGATAGGTTAATCTTCGGCAGCGTCATAATCAAATTCCTCAATACTTTTTAGTAACATCTTCTTACATTTATTAAACATTATTCTTCTTACAAAATTTTGTTTCCAATTTCTATCATCTTTAAATAAACCTATCCAGAGATAAGTATACTCTTGATGATTTCTCATAAACAATCTATTTAATTCAGCATACTCTTGTTCTTTTTCTAAACTATAATTAACTCTTATATCACCTTTTACATTTGCTTGTTGTTCAGCAATCTTATAATGTATGCCAGGTATTTTACTTGTCTTATTAATTATATCATTTATTCTATCTAATCTATTTTTACCACCAATTGCAATCATAATATAAAATGGCATATAATGTTTCTTTGTGAAATGTCCTTCACAACTTGATATAGGTAAAAAACCTTTTCTTATAAATTCGTGGCAATGAGATAATACACCTTTCTCAACTTCTTTATCAAAATTTTTATCAAACGGACTTACTGATAATGCAAGGTACCCATTTGAGTAATCTAAATCTTGTTCTTCAGAGGCGTGTATTCTGCCATTTGGAAATAACTTATTTTTCATATATTAAAATCAAAACATCCTACTATTCGTTCATCTGAAAAGATACCTGTTTCGTCTACGGTTCTTTTAAATTCTTCAACTTTATGTTCCCAGACTTTGTTGTGATTTAAAATAACTAAATCTGCTTTCGCTGGGTATATCATACAACTCAAACTTTTTGTTTCTGCATTTCTTACTTTTAGACAACCACCAGTCTTTGGTGTACTTGCACTTGTAAAATACATTAATATAGCAACATTTGCTCCTTCTTTCAAATCATTATGCCAATTAGTAGATGGTGCGTCAACACCATTAACTATTTCTGGTTGTCCATATAAACTATATTTGTTAGACAGCAGTTTAATATATTTATCACCTAAATAATTATGGCATATTTTGATTGCGTTGTCTAATTGTGGTGTATGTACAGCAACTCCATATTCACCTACATTTCTAAAAGGTATTTCTATACCTTCAAAAAATGCAAACGGCACTCTATCGTTGTGTGGAAATACACCGTTAACTAAAACATTTTCTATATGTTTTACCAAGTTGCCTCCTCATTTACATATGGCGTCATCTGTAAATCACTTTTATTTGCTCTTAAAATATATTTACCTATAGTCTTCATTTTTTCACAATGTTTTTCTACAACACCTGCCTCTTTATAATCTTTAATAGTCTTTCTGCAACCATTACATATATTAAACATAGGGCAAGTATAACAACCCTTTTTCATTGTACTTAATTTTATGTCGTCTTGTAAGGGAGTAAAAAACTTACCTGACATTTCTTCTTTAAAATCTATTGCCTTATCTTTATCATCACCAAAAGCACCACAACTATAATAGTCACCATCGGGTTGTAGACATCTGATACCTTCATCACATTTTCTACTTAAAGGACAAGTTGTAGCACGGTCACCTATTGCTAACATCATTTGTCTAGTATTAAATTCCCAAGGTGCTAAACCTTTGTTATATATTTCTACATAATAAGAATATATATCCGATAACAAAAACGGCTCTTCCTGTTCGCCACTCATCATCGCATAATTTAGTTTACATTCTACACCTGTTTTTTCTTGTCGCCAGAAGTTATGAAGAGTACCTTGTGGTTGTACATCTTCTGACATATACTTTGCCAACTCTACATTTTTAATTGCGTTGTGTTCATTCTCTCTTGTAATAACAGATATAAAATCTGGTCTATAATTACAATACTCTAACATTGCATTTGAACACTTCCAAAAGTCTTCTTCTGTAAACTCTGTATAGTCGCCTTTTAATCTACCACCACCATATTGAAATGAAGTAGTAACACCTACTCTATCATTATTAAATAAGTCAACCCATAGACTAGGTTTCTTATAGAACGGCCATAAGTTTGTTGTTAATGCAAGTGAAGTAGAATAATCTCTCTCGTCTAACCATTTTATAATCTTCCAATAATAATCAGGTGCCATCATCAATGGGTCACCACCATTTACGATGATAGTTTTAGTTTCAGGAAATCTAGTTAGAAACTCAAATATCTGGTCGTGTTTTAACCAATTCTTTTTTTCATTTGTTAATTGTGTGCTAGAACAAAAAGTACATTTGAAATTACATAATTCAGTTGGTTTTATTATTAAGTCCATATTTTACCTTATAGTAATAGTAAACTTTTTTATCAGTTGTAATAATAATAACTTTACCATTCTTGTCATACAAAATATATTTTTTATATTTCGGTCCCATTTCTTACCCAATAATTATCCTGTTTCTTAAAACCATATCTTCTCATATTCTTATAGTGGTAAGGTTGTCTTTGTATTTTCATTTGGTTCATTGTTAAATGAATATGCTCTAAATAAGAACCTGAAGGAATTATCATCTTACGATTGCCATATAAATTTACTAGTGTAGAATATATATTTTCAAGAAATGATAAGACTTCTTTCCAAGGTTTTCTATTCATATATCCTGCATACTTAATACAACTAACAATTACTTCATTATCATATGTGTGTACCATTGCAAGACCTTTTATTAATTTTTTATTATCGTTTAAAGTTAACCATTGTTCTTCGTCTTTACTATTAATTGCGTCTTCGTAAATCTCTGGGTCAGTATCTTTTGTACCCCACCATACTAATACTATTCCTTGTTTGTTACACAATCTAGGTAGATAAGGATATTTTGTTGGTATGTTATCTAATACAACATCAACATTATCAGGTGTATTGATTTTAGGTAGCGATATAGTTTCGCTGTAGTCGTACATCTTCAATATATCTGTGCGTAAGTTTGTAGACACACTCATTCAACTCCTCCTTATATCTATAATCGTGGTTCATAAAACAACCAAGTGTACATCTATCTAAAAATTCACAACTAGCACAATTATACTTTTCTAAAAAAGAATTTTCTATTATACTATTGTCTTTTCTTTTGATTGGAGATTTATATTGACTTAATGATTTTTCACTCTGTACTAAATTTCCACATTGACATAATGTACCATCTGCTAATATTAATTTAGAAACTCTGCAACTTGCAAAATTCTTTTTGTTGAATATCCAATCTCTAACAGGATGAACATTTGGATATTTGTCAACACAATGTTTAAAAAACTTTAATAGTAATTCATCACTAGGCATATTAAACTTTGCGTGTTCATCTGGCATATAATAATCAAAGTAAATATACTTACCTTGTTTATACAGATAATCAAAGTATTCATCACCTTCATTTAAATAATAATTGATATTAGGTTTTGTCAATAGACAAGAAAAACAAGTTACTTCGTCTCCCCAATATTCTACATTTGATTTAAATATCTCAAAATCTTTTTTATTAAATCTACCTCTAGGGTCATAACTTGTAGTAAGTCTTGTTTCTATACCTTCTTCTCTTGACCAAGATATTAAATCTCTTATTAACTCATTACCATCTTCTGTAGTAACTAAATTAGATACCCAATTCATTACACATTTCTTATCGTAATGGTCGCATATTTTTTGTATGCCTTTTACAAATAGTTTGTAACCCTCGTTTAAGTTTCTATTATAAATTGCAGGTGCAAAGACTTCGCCACCCATTATGTTAAAGGTAACTTTTTGCATTAACTCTTTTGATATAAACTTCTCTACTGACGGAAGTTTATTCATTACATTGTCAATGCCAATTGTGTCTTCGTGATTTTGCCAACAGAAAGCACACCTTAAATTACAAAATTCAAATAGATGAATTGTGTACTCTTGTTCGGGGTCTCTTTTGGGGTCTAATAAGAACTCTCGCATTTAAACTCCTACGAGTTTGCGAATAGTCTATACTTTGCTAATGTGTCTGTATCGTTATCTTTTTTAAGTGAGAATAGATATTGTAAAAAAGAATAATTAATATTACCAATATCAAATCTAGGTATAAAGGACAATGCAGAAGGACTATTCACCGTTTCATTTATAATTGTTTCAAAATCTGTTTTAGATAATGAACTTTGACAAGCCTTATCTAAATATTTCATATAGAAATCGTCAGCAGTTACCTTTTCTTCAAAAGTCTGTAATGATATAATTAAATCTTTTAATGCAGTTTGTTTATCACTTGACATATTATCTATATTAGCAATATTTACAGCACCAACATTTGCAGTTGGATTAGTTGTAAATACATCTGTATCAGCAAACGGAGCAAAAGGTGTAATGCCTTCAAATACATTGTCGGCAGTTAAGTCAACATCACTTGTAGTATAACCTAGTTGTGTTTGCAAATTTGTATTCAACAGATTAAGAGCCGCACCTTCTCTAATATCTGTTAGTGTTTCTTTATAAAATCTTTTTAGAAATTTTAAGTAAGTAGAAAGTAATTTATCTTCGTGTGTATCTGCACCTGCAAAATATTCACCTAGTAATAACTCTAATGAATAATCTAAATCAAGTGCTTTTAATTTATCTAAATCTAGTGTTGGCATTACATTTGTGTAACCTACAACATCACCTAGACCTGCATATAACTTCGTGAGCGCTAGCGTGTGCGTAGGCTGTAGTTGTGTATTTGCAATAATTTTTTCGTGGTGTAAGAATATTTGTAAATATTTTTCTATGTCTGAACTTTCTGCGAAAGGTAATACAGACTTTAACCATATTGTTGACAATTCTAAAAATGCCTGTGTATCACAATATATAATTACTTTTGTATTCAATTCTTTTTGTTTTGTACATACACTATCAAAGAAATTATCTAAACCATTATACTTGGTTTGCATTTCGTTTCTATTCTTTGCAAAATTAAGTAAAGTACCTCTATATGTTGTTTGAAGTTCCTGGTGCATTTCATTACCTGCTTCTTCAGATATAACATATCTGTTAGTATGACAATCTATACTATCGTCAAAGTTTAGATATACTTTATTAAATAAGTGTAGCATTTTATTTTCCTAAATCTTTTTGTTTTGCAGTATTGTATTCTTTAGTATTGAACTTGCCTTCAGCGACAGCCCAAGTCATAAGAAACATACTATTGTTTGTATTTGCCCAAAAATCATATAACGACTTACCTTTGAACATATACTCTTGAAAGTATTTTACATAATTTTTTACAATACTTTCGTTTGGTCTATTATAATAAAAATAGAAGTCTTTGTGTTTCAACATACTAACAAAATTTATACCTCTAACATCTTCTGTCTCATCTTTAGGATAAGTTTCAAGAAAGTCTTTAAATGCACCTTCACCAACAATAGACATATTGTATAAAGGTAGACTTTCTAGTTTACTTGCCCATTTGTCTAGTATGTCTTTATTCTTTTCTATTATACTACTATATTTATCCGTTTGTGATAAACCTTTATGTTGAAATAATATAGCGATTACTTCTTTTTCTAATGTCGGTATATTTACTAACATTTGAGAGTTTAGATATTCTGATACTAATTCATCGTCCATATTCTTAATATCGCAAGGTATATCAAGATTACTTAAATATGTTAGAAACTGAGCACCTTTTAATGTACTATTTTTATAATCTAATAAGTAAGTTTCAGTTTTATCTTCAAAATATTTTTTTAAGTTTTTCAATTCAATTGGTACTATACTTTCAATCATTATGCTTCCATTCCTCCTTTAGGTAAACAATTATAATCAATTGTTTTCCAAGGACCATCTGCTGGTATAGATAAGATTTCTTCTTTTAATTCTATACAAGCATTTTTTGTTTTAAATTCTTTTACTTCTTGAAAATGACAAGAACTATCATTCATACAAGCAGTTAATATTAAAGTCCATATTACTTCAATCATTATCTTCTTCCTCTACTACCGTGGCAAGAACTATGACAAGAACTATGACATATAGTTTTTGCAAGTCCATAAGTATTTCCTCTTTCAGTATTATATGCGTTTGCAAGGTCAGCAATAAATGTTTCTAAATTTGCAGAAGTTATAAGTCGTCCAGAGTTTAGATATGATGGTTGACTAGGATTTAGTGTTACTCTTACTGAAGTTAAATTGTGAGCAATTTGTGTGTCTGAATATTGTTGTCCTGCACCAGTCATTGTAACAGACGCAGTTGTATTTTTAATATTAGTGTAAGTATTCATTTCATTTTTCAATGTTTGATAAATGTTACCTGCATTAATGGCTGTGCCAGAGTTACCTATTTGAGTTCCTGTAATACCAATAGTAACTGCTGATATGGTAGTCATTGTACTGATTGTACCTTGAGCACCTGAATTTGAACCTGTTAGAATATCGTTTTGTAAAAAATTTGTTTGACCTGAACCTGCAACTATATTTCTGACTTTTAAATTGTTACTTGAATATGTAACTACGGTACCTACCGTTCCTGATATAGAACCTGTTACCGTTTCGTTTGCAGTAAATGTACCAGTGGCGTTAGTTAAAACTAATTCCATTCCGTCTACTACACCTGCAAAGTCAGCACTTGAAAATGCAGAGTGACCAGGTAGATTATCTGTACCCCAAACTATTTGGGTATCTGCAATATCTGTTACTAACTCTTCAAATCTATCTACTATATTTTGACTTGTTATCGGGTCGTTTAATGTTACCATCTTGCTTCATTCCTCTGTGCCAATTGTTTCATAAGAGATTTAGGGGCACCACATATACCATTTTGCCATTCTAGTTGGTGACAATCGCCACCACAATACTTAAATACTTCACAATCAAAACATTCAGTATTTCTTGCAACTTCACAAGCAATATTGTTTAATCTCTTAGGATTATTTATAAGGTCTACCATAGGGTCATCCAGAGAACCGAAATTAAACTCGGGACTTGCGTTAGGACAACCACCTATAGTACCAGTTGCGTTTAAAGTAAACAATTTCTGCTCACAATCTCTGCAAAAAGTACCTTGTTTTGTATTACCAGTTTCAAATTTAGAATATATTGTCTCTAAAAACTCATTATCAAACCACTCTCTAGTCTTATATTGTATAGATTGTTCGTGCATTTTTAGAAACCATTTATCTTGTTCTATATTTGATGGAAATATCTCTGGGTGTAAATTTGCATTACCATTTCCAGTCAATCTTTCTAATGCCATTTCTTGTACGCCTAAATCTTTTACCCATTTCAATAATTCAATAGGTTCAATATTTACGGTGTCTTTAGTTACGGATATGAAAAGTTTTATATCAATACCTTCAGATAGTAAAGTCTCAACATTACTTTTCCATAAGTTTGATTGTTTTTCGTTTGCAAAACGAATATTCGGGTCCCAAGAAGTACCACATCTACCACCAAGAGGACCTTTCATAAAATCTATGTGTTCTTGTTTTAGTTTGAAGACTAAATTAGTTGTAACACCAAATGATTGATGTTCCCATAAGTCTTTTGTTCTATCATAAACATATTGCATTTCAGATACAGGTACTAAAAAAGGTTCACCACCGTGAAACTCTAAATGAGCAATATCGTTTTTTTGAAAATTGTATTTTCTGAAGTTTTGTAACCATCGTACTACTTTATCAGTATTCCAATATACTTTAGGTCCATTTGTACCTGAAGTGAAACAATGTTTACAATTTAGATTACAGGTTTCGGTTGTTTTTAAATAAAACATCCAATTCATAGGCGCATAATTTAGCGTCATTATATAACTCCAATACTTAACCCCCAAGTATCTGCTTCATTCTCAACAAAATGTTTAACACCTTCTTTTATGATAACTCCTTCGTCATCATAGACAATTTGTTTTATGCCATCTAGGTCTACAATCTTTTTACCTTTAACAACATATAGGTAAACATCTTTATCGTCTCTATGTGCTTTGAAACTTACACCTGGTTTTTGATTTACAAATAAATGAATATCTTGTCTTTTTTTGCCTGTGATATTTAACACAACTTCATCTAAAACTTCTCTCAACCAAGGTGTGTCTTCTAAACCTTCCACCTTAATAGTTTTATATCTATCGTATTCTCTTAACCATTCGCCAAAAGACATATGTTCTTTAACCTCTCGGTCAAGACCATTATCGTCTATGTAAAATAGTTGTCTTGCTTCGTATCTGTCGTGTGATTGGATTTCTTCTTTTAATCGGTTAATCCAAAGGGTTGTTTGTTCATCCATAATATACTCCTATTTGCCAACTACGATTTCAATAAGTCTTTCCTCTTCTCTATCGTCATTGACTAATGATTTACCTATTAATGTTCCTGGTCTTGGTTCTGCCTCTGGTCTTCCACAACCAGGTTTAGAACAAGATACTATCATATCACCTTTTCTTACTTTACCACAAACTCTTACAGGTACTCTACCAGTCATTGCAACCATTGTAGTTGTACCTTCTAATCCACTATTCATTGTAAAGGCAGGTTTCTCTGAAACAACACCTATTACTTTATGACAATGGTCTTCAACACATTGAGTTACTTCAGCAGGACCACCTATACATAAAACGGTACCTATTGAATACTCTTTGTCTGTTAAATATTTTTCTGCCAAGTCAGCATAGTTAGCCTGTGTAGCAGTTGTAGTTAAAACATTCGTTGATGGATTGTAGTATAAGGAACTATCAGTTTTTAATGCCTGATTTCCAGAACCAGCGTCTGCAAAAGTTAAAAATCTTGTTGCGTTTGAAGTGTTATCAGAAGTTAATGCTACAGCAGTAGCAGATGAAGCAACACCAGTAATAGTGTTTGCAACTAAAGTGTCAACCGTTAATGTTGCACTTGCAAATCCCGATAATTTTGCAACCGTAACTGAATTGTCTGCGATTTGGTTTGTACTTACAGCAGAGTTAGCCATCATTGTCCCTGTAACTGAACCAGTATCACCAGTTGTAATTACGGTACCAGAAATATCTGGCAATGTAATAACTCTATCAGCAGTTGGGTCATCTACTCTAAAAGTAGTTTCAAAACTATCTGGAGTAGCACCTTCAAATTGCATAGACGCACCATTGATTGTTAAACCAGCGCCTACTAATGTACCACCAGCAGTTATACCACCAGTAGTATTTAATTGTTCGTTACCAAAGTCAATTGTACCACTTGCAGAAGTTATAGAAGAAGTACCAATTGCGATGTTTGAAATTTCAGCCGTACTTGCAACATCAATTGATGTTAGGCCTGTTAAATTTGTATTTAATGAAAGATTTAATGTATCAGGTGATGATACCGTTGCAGTTAATCCAGTACCAGTTGTTACTAACATCGTGTTACCAGAAGCAACCGCCTGAGTGTTTGAACCATCTGATAATATGAAACCAGCAGCGGCAATTGCGATTGCGTTAATTTCGTTTACAGCACCGATTACACTTGTTGCAGAAAGAGTTGAATCCAATGTTGCGATATCTCCAAAATCTGAAGCCGCAAGAGCATTAAACTCTATTCTTAATTTATCTAAACTATCTGTTTCTGTTACTTGTCTAACTGCCATTGTTTTGTCCCATTAACTTTAATATATTTTTTATTTCAAATAATTCTTGCTTTAAAGTATTTATCTCTCTACACATATCCTTTAATTTGTCTTTCTCTGTATCTCTTAATCTTTTTCTTTCCATATAAATTTCGTATTCAGAAGTACTAGTATTAACAATTGCGTTTGAATTAATATCTCTAACTAAATTTTGAAAATGTCGTACTTTTAAATGTCTACTCATAATTAAATCGCCAATGCGATACCTCGTAAATCTCTAACAATAGGTGGATAACTAGAGTTAGTGCCTTTCAAGACTAGTTTAATCTGAAACGCAGTAAATGAATTAATATTAGGTTGTGAATATTGATACTCTCTAAAGTCATCGTCTGCCTCTGAAGCAGTTACAGGTAAATCAGGTCTACCATCTGTATTAAATGGTGTCCAGTTTAGTGAGTTAATATTTCTAACTTCGTCAGCAGAAGATACTCTCCAATATACTTCTACTTCTGCACTATCTCTAACTGATTGTGTCAGTCTAATATCTAGGGCAGTTGAGTTGTTTGATAATACAACAGGTTTAGTAATATATTGAGACGCAGTTGATGAACCATTTGCAGCCGTTTCAGCAACATAGTCAGGTGTATTACTATTTGTAGGACTATTCAATCTATTTGCAATTGCAAAAGCACTTCTTCTTGCCAAGTCAATAACTGGCGATAGTTTAGTGTTTTCAGTTGTCATTTCCATAATAGTATAGAAAGATTTTTGTCCTGCCATTCTAGTTGTCTCATTTGGTTGAGACATAACTGCCTGTGGTGCAGTAAAGTAAATGTCATCTAAAAATGTAACAGGTACTCTATTGGATTCAGTTGTTAAACTATAAGGTGATTGAGCACCGTGAATAGATTTACTTGATGTTGTTCTTACAAATGGAACAATAGAAGTTCCAGGTACACTTAAAGTTTGTAGACCACCTAAACTTAATACATCAAATTGTCTGTTTTCAGTTGATGTAACAGCAGTACCACCAATGTCTCCTGTGGTAGTTGCAGTACCAGTTGTCGTAATATCAAAACTATCAAGAGTGATATTTGATATTGAAGTATATGTACCATTAATATCTGTATGTGCAATTCCATTATGTGTACCATTTGGAACACCAGCAATCGTAACTACAGAGTTTGTATCGTGTAAGTTATGATTAGGATGGAATACTCTAATTACACCAGAAGTATTTGTTGTTCTCAATGGGTTTTGTTTTAATGTTCTTGCAGCCAATGTTTCGTTTGCCAAATGAACCGTACCAGTAACATTACTAAACTCACATCTATTCATTGTAAATTTAATATCTTCGTTTTGGTCAGCAGTCCAAGTTGAACCATTTTGTGATTTAAATAGAACACCAGCATATGGTTGTTTAGATATTGTTCTACTAGAACCAATATTAGTTTCACCTAATCTACCAACATAACAATTGTATTCATCGGAGTTAGATAAAACAACAAAAGCATATTCTACTTTTTCTTGTATGTAAACAGGACTTGGGAAAGTAAATGTAGTTTTTACTGAACCGTCTGTCGTTGTATTTACAGCACTAGGTAATAGTGTTACTTCACCAAATGGAAGTATTTTACTTCCAGGATAACCATTGACGGTATTTCTAATTTGAACCGTTACTGGAATGTTTGCGTCTTTTGTACTAAAGAATAAATCAACAGAAGATAAGAATACACCACCTTCATCGTCTGTCATAAATGTTTGTGCAAGTGGGTCGTGCCAACCAACGGTTTGTGTAACCGTTCTAGTTGAATTTTGAAAAGTATTTCTATTATCTGTTACCGTTTCTTGTACACCTCTAAATTCTCTTGTTGATACAATTGTATCTCTGACCGTATTCAATAAACCTCTAGCGATATACTCTGCGTTTGCAGCCGTTTCAACAGCGGCAGCGTCTTGCGAGTTAGTTGATGAAGAAGTTAATCTAAATGTTCTTTCACCAGTACGCCATCTTGGATTTGAATTGTTAGTTGGGTCAGGTATATTAAATGTTCCTGATACAGAACCATTATCGTCTGTAACTAAATTACCACCAGAAGAACCACCAGTTGGTGTTACATAAGTTGTAATATCAATATTATCAAAGAATGGAAATACTCTTGTATTTGGTTTCATTCTTGTTGCAGTAAATCCTACTGCTCTACTTCTTATAAATGGAACAAACGCAACATCTACTACTCTATCACCCATACTTGTTCGTACGGTTTGAGGTATTGCAGTTGTTGTAATTCCTGTTCTACTTTGGTTAACTTGGTTTAGAGTTGTTACTCTTGCTTGTTGTAGTATTCTTCTACCTTCTCTCCATCTACCACCAAATCTTTGTGTTGATACGGTTGCGATTGAAGCACCTACCCAATTTGTTTGCCATTCATTCCAAACGGTACCTAATGCGATACTATCTTGGTCAGGTATATTTCTTTCTCTTAATAATTGGTCCCAGGCACCAGTTGTAGAGTTAACTACTAAATCAGGTGTTCTTTGTGTTTCTCTCCATTCGTCTGAACTAGGGTCTAATTCTAAAGTACCCATCCAACTAAAGATAGCAAATGGGTTTACATTAATTGCCTTTGAAGCAAATGGTTGTGTAATCATTGCAGTTTCAGTATAAGGTAATGTTAAACAATCACCAGTCTTCTGATAATTTGCAGCCGTTCTATCTGCGGCCACTAAAGTAGAACCATCTTCATCTATTTCTTCTAATCTAATTGCGTCTTGATTAAACAAAGGTCTTAATTCGCCTTTTGCATAATCTACTGAACATCTATAACTACCGTTTGTTACTTCACCAATACCGTGACCTTTAAAGTTGTCTACAATAAATCCATTTTTAAATCTATCAAAACCATTTGCGTCTTGTATCTGTAATGCCTGAGCGGCAGTTTCTAATAGTGAAAGTTGTGTATAGTATTCTACTCTATCAATTTTCTTTTCAATAGTACCAATGTCTCTCATTGTGTATCTTCTATTGTCCATAGTTTCAAAAACTACATCGTCTGTAGATAAAGTATAAGCAGGAAGTGTAATTGTGAATAGGTGCATTGCATTATCAATAGTACCTGGTTCTTGTGGAATTGTAGAAGAAGCACCTGTAAGAACTTTAAAAGCACCTTCTTTAGTTAAGTATAATTTATCTACTCTTCCTTTGTAAAATTCGTGGTCAGTTGATACAGAAGTACCAAACTTAATAACTTCAACCGTTGAAGCACCTGCACCATCATAACTTCTATTTTGACCACCAGAACGAAGCGTACTTGCGTCATCTACTCTAGGTCTAAAGTCTAACACATCACGCAATTCAAAAGTATCACCTGAAGTATCAGAAGTGTAAGATGGAATATTTGTATAGTCTATTGCAGTTGTATAACTATCAACACTAAAGAAATCACCATTACCGTGAGTAAAGTAATTGAAAGTAATTAATAGTTGTCCAGTTGGTGCAACACTACCTTGTTTTCTAACTAGTCTACCAATATCATAGAAGTTATCTCTTTGACCATTGTCTAAATCAAATCTATCTGTAATATCAGTATCAGAAGTTGTAGGTGTTGTACTAAAGTCTGCGGCCATATGGACAGAAGTTAATTGATAAATGTCTGCCTTACCTAGACTTACGATTGTATGTTGTGCGTCTGCCTGTGTTGTAATTGCAGTAGTAGCACCTGAAACAAGTGTTTTAGATTTTTCTCCTTGAGAAGTTTTATCTAAAGTTGCAATAATTTTAACTTCGTGTCCTTGGTTGTTTGCACCAAAGTCCAAAGTTAAAGATGAACCTACAGGAGAACCACCTAAAGTAAATGCACTTGTTCCTTCGTGATTGTTACCAGTCGTTGATAGTTTATTACCAACAGCACCAGCACTTGAAGAACCACCAGCAGTCATTATAGTTACTGAATAATCACTTTCTGATTGAGAGACAAAAGTTTCTCCAGTACCAGAGTTGATAGTAATGTCTCCAGTTGAAGTCAAAGTACCAACAAAAGTTTTTCTTATTGTATAAGATGTATCTGATATACCAGAGTTTGCAGTTGTCTTTAAAGTTTTAATTGTATCGTAAGGTAAACTGAAAATAGAAATGTTTTTATCTGCGCCTTGTAGTTTTGCTCTTCGTCTTATAACGATTGAGTTAGAAACGGCAGTTGAACTAATAGCACTATCTAATACTATTGCACTTGAAGAAGTTATTTCTAAAACTTCTTTTGTTATAATAGAACCAGAAGTATCAGCGAATTGAATACTATCGCCAACTTTTAATTCTGTATTAAATTTTGTATTGAAACCTGTAACTGCCTGAGCAGAACCAGTTATAGAAATTGTACCAGACAATTGAGCATTGTCAGCATATGCAGAAGATAAATCTGCCTGTGCAGTATAAGTTGGAGTACCTGCCATTGTAATTTCTTTGACATCACTAGAACCAAAACTTGTAAATGCAGTATTGCCAAATACACTTGCCTTGACTACAGCAGTATTAGAAGAAGTATTACCTGTGATTGTTTCACCAGCAGTAAATTCGCCTTGTACATCTGATAGAACTACTTTAGAAGTTGCAATTGCACCTCCAGCACCAACACCAAAACCAGAACCATCTACACTTGTTCCGTCTGCGTTGTATAATTCAAAATCTTGTTTTGCAGTACCACCAATTTGTTGTTTTACATAATAGACATTACCATTTAAACTAGTTGCAGTTGCAACACCAGTTATAGTAACAGCGTCTCCATTTTTAATATCTAAATCTGCAGCCATAGTAATTACTACAGGATTAGCCGCAGTAGATGAGGCAATTGCAGAAGTCGTATTCGTTGAAACACTTTCGTAAGTACCTGTAGCACCTGAAGTACCACCAGTAATTGTTTCACCATTTGTAAATGCTTGTTGAGTTGTAATACCTAAATGACTAAACATTTCTATATCAAATAGATAATGTTTGAATACTTGATTAGCAGATGGAGCCACAGGTATTGCACTTGTAATCGCACCAGCCTTACTTGCGTTGTATTCAAAACCTTTAGATTTTGCACGACCAATATCAAGTATTAAGTTTTCGTTATTTGCAGTAATTGTACCTGGAACATATGATGGTGAAGCAAGTTTAAATTCTAATTTTTTAAATGCTTCAGTTGAACCAGTAATAAAATTAATATCTGGAGAACCATAAACATTATTTACATTAATAAAGTTTGCAACATCAAATAAAGTTTTAAATCCATTCTCTGTTCCAAAGTCTCTTGCCTTATCTATAGAAACAAAGTTAGTACCAATCTTGTCTATCTCATAACCTCTTACATATGCTTTACCAGGAGATAAACCTAATGCAAGTTTAGTTTCAACACCACCTTCAGCAGTAGTAAATACACCTCTGTTATTACCTGATTGTAAATGTTCTCTAACTTCTAAATCAAATGGTCTTACAATGTAATCACCACTTTCATCAAAAGTCCTACGAGCAAGACTATCTTCTAGTATTGCGTATTCAGTTGTTCTAACTCTATTTTGTATACCACCATTTTCTAGTCTCAACAATTCTATGAAGTTACTATCTGAAACGGAAGTATTTGCAAGTTTAGTTAATGTTAATGCAATTTTAAATCTATGAGCACCTGGAGCATTTGCGTTTGAAGAACCTTGAGCATTATCTACAAGTGAAGCGTCATCGTTTGGTGTAATAAAACTTTCTGCAATAGAAAGACCAATACGATAAGATGGTGAGTTAGTATATTTGTCTAATATAATTTTTTGTTGTAATACATCAACAGCGAAACCATTTATATAATAAGTACCAGCCGCAATGTTAGCCGCAGAACCTATAAATGCACCTTGACAAACTGCCGATATAGCAGAAGAAGTTACATTTAAAGTTTCACCAGCAGTAAAGTCTGTAGTAGAATTACCAACACCAGTCTTTGTATATTTTACATATAGAGTATCGGGGTCAGTTGAAGTTGCAACATCAACAGCAACAACTTTAGCAACAACCTGTGTCGTTGCACCTGTAATTTCTTTACCTACAAAATCAGATAAATTAGTTGTACCTGTAAAACTTGTTAACTTAATTGAATAGTAAGCCAAGTCATAAGTTATCTCGCCAGGTATCATTTGAGCACCACTTTCAAATATGTGGTTACCCATTTTCTCTACTTGACTTTGTAGAATAGATTGTGATTGTGTTAACTCTCTGGCCTGTACAGCAAATGCTGGTCTAAAAAGAATTCTATGAAAGTTTTTATCTTCCGAGAAATCATCATAGTAAGGCGAGAGGTTAAAGTCAGTTTTTGCTGGCATTTATTTTCCTCTTAAAATTCAATAATTAACTTAACATTCTCTGTTTGGTCAACACTTCTCGTTACTGGTGCTCTGTTTTCTATGTACATTACATCGCCACTATCAGCATCCAATTCAGAAGAAGAATATCCACCAACTAAAGAAACATTGTTAACCGTTTCTGTATTACCTGTCGGCGTGCCAGTTGCGGAAGAAGTTGCACCAGTTATCAGATTAGTACCTGAAAATGCAGTTTGATTTCCGTTTGCGTCTACGCCTTCGTCATTATACCTTGTTTGTGTATAAAATAAAATTCTATTTGCACTATCGTATTGAACAACTTTACCAACAGCGCCTGTGTTTGTTTGTGTAATTTTTTCATCTGAAGTAAATGTACCTGCACCACTATTCAATCTGACAGCCTTTGTTGCTCTCAATGTTGAAGTTGTAGCGGCAGAACCACTTGCCTTCGGGTCTCTAATTAATGCAACTCTTCTAAAATCGTTTGCAGTTGTAAAGTCTCCAGAGTTTGCAGTTTCAGCACCTTCAAAAGAAGTATTAAGAATAACAAAGAAAGCACCTAATTCTTCAAAAGGGTCAAAACCGTGACCACCTTTAGGTTCAATAATTACATCTAATTCAGCACCTGTTAATGCACCACCACCAGCAGCATTTATATCTGCCACTCTGACATATGCAAAACTATAACCAGTTGGTGTTCCTGTTGCAGATACAGCAGTTACAGAACCAGAAGAAATTGTTACTGAACAAGTTCCGCCAGTACCATCACCTCTAACTGGTATTCCAGTAAATGTTCCATTACTACCACCAGTACCAGGAGCCTTAATTTTAATTACATTTAAATCACCATCTGTAGCATTGTTTGATATTGTACTATTAGATGATACACCCATAAAGTCTGTAGACAAAAAGTTTGCCTGAGCAGACGCAGACATTGTAAACATATATTTCCATATGTACGAGTCCGCAGTTGTAATAGGATTCTGTCCTGTACCAGTTGGTTCAGAAGTTGAAGCACTATTATTATTATTGTCTAAACATTTGTAGACATTAAAACTTGAAGTTAAAACATAGAAGTTACTATCGTATAGATTAGTAGCACCAGAGTTTGCAGCCTGTACATTTGTAGTACCTGTAATTCTATTACCATAATCGTGTCTGTAAATATCGTAAGTTGTATTAGTTACCCAATTTATTCTTGGAGCGGCGAAAGATACATCGGAAGACTGAATTCTTTTTGCGGCCAGCAAGTCGTCAAAAGTATCGTATTCGTCTTGTACACTATCAGCAGGAGTTACAGGAGCACTATCAGTTCCGATATTGTCTGTTCTATCATCTGCTCTATTCTTTGTTCCAAAAGCGGTTGGTTTACCAATACCTAGATAATAGATATTAGGAGACGCTTCACCAAAAGATTCCTCAAATTGTTGAGCGTTATTTCGTCTAAATTTGCTTGTTATTATTGCTGGCATTGTTTTTTCCTATGTTCTTGTCTATATTTATACATCATCTTTAAGAGATATTAATTGTATTTCCCATTCCCGAGTGTGCCTGACATTGATAATACAATGTTGATGGTGCGTTCATTGGCACCGTAAATGTTATTGTTGCTACGGCTTGTTGGTTATTAGTTACTCCAAAACTATAAAGTGAACCACCTGAAGCCGTTAATATTTGAAAAGGGTGTCCACTTGCATTTACTACAAATTGATAAGTATGTGCTTTCTTTAAATATAACACAGGGTCATTCTGATTAGTAGGAAATCCGTCTCCACTAAACACATAATCAGTTGAACCATTATTTGTTACATTAAATTGTGCTGATACTCTGGTTGCAGGAGTATAATCATTTGGTCTCCATCTTCCAGTACCACCAACATTTTCATACACTAATACTTGTCCATATGATGGTGCAGAAGTTGTTGTGTCTACATCTGAAAATGCGTCAATACTATCGTTTTCATTTAAGTGTCTAATCCAACCAGACGCAGTAGCAAAATATGATTTTAATGAACCAGTTGCAACAGCAAAACCACCTGCATTACTAGACGCAGTTGGAAAACTTGCTGTATTGGCAAAATCAAATCTTGCCATTGAACCAGAACCACTTAATGATAGTTTACCAGTTCCTTGAACCGTGTAACCAGCAGTATCTAAATTACCACCAAGACTTGGTGCAGTATCAGAAGATACACTAGTTGTTATTGTACCAGGTCTAAATGCACTTGCACCGACATTCCATATAAGTGTTTGACCACTTGAAGGTGCCTGTGTAGTTGTATCTACATCTGATAATGCGTCAATAGAAGATGTTGAACTTAATATTTCATTCCAAGTTGAGTTTGAAGCATAATAAGCTTTATGAGTTGTTGTATCAACACCAAAGGCACCAGCATATGAAGCGGCACTTTGAAATGCAGCCAATGAAGTTGCTCCTTGAGCAATAAAAGAACCTAGTGTTGATTGTCTAAAGATACCTGTTCCAAGAGAAGTACCTGTAAAATTCGGGTTGTCGTAAACTTTGTTTGATAAAGTTTGTGCGTCTGATAAGTTAACTACTACAGAAGTATCAATATCGTATTTAACCGTATCATCTAAAATACTTGAAGTTAATCCTGCACCAGCAGAAAACAATAATGTGTTACCAATTACATAATTATCTGTAGTTGAACCATTTGATAAAGTTATATTAGAACCAACTTGTTTCCAATACATTGCACTTGAACCATCTGTAGCAAGTACATAGTTTGCAGTTCCAGCGTCATTAGGAAAAGTTACAGCGTCTAGTTTAATTCTTCCAGTACCGTGAGGTAGTATTTCTATATTAGAGTTTGATGTAGATACAATTTTACTTCCGTTTACATCTAAATCACCACCTAATTGCGGAGTTGTATCTACTGATATATCACCAGCAGCCGCAGAGTTTGTAGGTTCAAATCTGTTATTTGATGTTGACCATTGTAGAACTTGGTTTGAAGAAGCACCAGCAGTAGTAATCTTTAAATCAGTACCATCACCTATTGCAGTATAGATTTCATTGATATTATCGTTTATCTTATCACCACCAACTCGGAGACTATCACCAGTTCCGTCGTTTGCACTACTTCCTAATCCTATTGTTTGTTTAGCCATATTATTCTTTCCTATTTACTAATATATTTATAACCAGTTTTAGACGCTACTATCAAATTTGGATACATTACTATCAAATTTTCTTTGCGTGTTACTAAATCTACCTTGAGGTACAAGTATCTCTACAGGCATTGTAATATAAGTCTTCGCAATTGTTGATAAATCGCCATATTGAATGTCAGTACCATCGGCAGGTGTATTTGTACCTATTGCCTTTAATTCTGCTACTCTTGCCCAATTCATCGCACTTGTATTCATTACGCCTTGAAATCTCTTATCAAATCCTTTTAATTTAGGACCAGCGTATACAGAACCAAAGTTTGTATTAACCGTTCTAAAGTTGTAAAAAGGTTTGAATTGAAATCTAAATGATATTGGAACCGTTGATAAAGTAACATCCCTTGTCGTTGTAGAAAAAGGTGATTTTGCACTTTGTACAACATCGCCAGGTACACCTAGTAATGCGTTTGCTCTTTGAGTAGTACCATCTGTATTTGTTCCAAGTCTTCTACCAAATACACTACCAAATAATGTATTAAGAATAGATAAGAATGGACTTGCAGATACACCAGTAACTCTACCAATAACTGGCATTCTCATTTTTGAGTTTATTCTACTTTCAATATTAACTTGTCCAGTAAAGTAAAAACCAGCAGGGTGCATTGTCTTTTTAAATGCGTCTCGCCATTCATCAATAGTACGACCTACTTTAATAACATAAGAAAAATCTTGAAAGTATAAACTATCTTGTATCTTCATAGTTGTTTCTGATAAGTGACCATCTTCTGAAATATATCTACCTTCACTTGTTGCAACACTAACAACATCTACCGTTGAAACAGCAGGGTCAGTCTTTGCCATTAGACCAGTTGTACCTGAAGTACTACCAGTTAATACTTCGTGACCAGTAAATGTTCCTGATACACTTTTTAATCTTAATAAACCTCTTGTATTATCCCAACCTATTACAATACCTGTACTACCTGAACTTCCACCTGTTACGGTTTCACCTACAACATAACTTCCGTTTGCAAGTAAAACAATAATTGATTGAGGTATTGATACCGTTGGAGGTGTTGGTGCAGTTTCGTGAGAACGACCTGTTTCTGCAATTTTAATTTCTAGTAATTTACCTATCTCATCTCCATATGGATATATCTCTGCGTTAACACCATTAGTACTTGTAATAGAAACGGTTGGTGTAGTTTTATAACCTGTACCACCATCAATCAATCTTATATCTGTAATATCTCCTAGACCACTTTCTAAAACTATTTTATCGCCTGGATTAATATCGTTTCTACTTGTTGCTTCTTCAAAAATTATATGGTCGTAACCCGTTGAACTTTCTCCTGCGATTGCACCATTAACTACAGCGACTTCAGCGATTGCTCCACCACCATCTGTATTTGCGTTATTGAAAACTAATTGGTCACCAATTTGATATTGTGTACCAGCCGCATTAATATAAAAACTTGTAATAGGTCCTTGACCAATTGAGTTAACTTGACAAAGTGAACCAAGACCACCACCTATTAATTCTACGGTGTCAGTTGTTTTAGAAAATGAACCATCATTTGTAATAGTAAATGTTCCAGGTATACCTGTAATAGTTGACTTGATATATAAATCGTCTGTATCAGTTGCAGTACCTCTAATTTTTTCTCCTACTTGAAAAGTACCTACGATACTATCATCACCTAAAAGAAATTCAGATACTAATTCATCACCAATATTAAATCTAGTTACATTTTCTACCATTGCAGTTGCACCAGAAGTTTCGCCAGTAATTTGTCTACCAATTAATAGTCCATTATCTCCTATAGGTGTAATACATCTTAATATTTTGTTAAATGTAAATTCACCATCTGATACTCTAAGCATTTGTTCTCTAGGATAAAATACTTCAGAGTTAATACCAAATAGTAATCTAAAAAATAATTCGTGACCTTTTGCAGTACCCTTTGTTCTATACAAAGAGTTTATTCTTTTAATTAATTCTCTTTTGTTTACACCATCTGCTAAATCTTCGGGTATAGTATTTAAAAATTCATTTCTAAATTGAGATAAGAAATATTGAATGACCTTATCGGGGTCTCTAAAATTAAGTAAGTCTTGAATTGACTGAACAGGATTTGGTTTATATCTTCCTGCAATACCTGAAGCACCAGAAGATAACCCTACAATAGTTTCACCATCTATAAACTTATCTTGAGCAGAAATAATTAATCTGTTACTACTTAAATCTTCTTGTAAGATACTTGCTTCTGCATTAGAAGTTTGGCCTTTAATTATTTCACCAAAAGTAAACTTACCATAAGAAGATTGTTCTTGTAATATTTTATCGCCTGTGTCTATTTGAGTTGCTTCTGAACCTAGTCTACTAGCGTCAAGTAAAAGATTATTACTTTGTCCAGTTTCAGTTTCTAGTAAGATACCATCTGTAGATTGACTTTCACTAATACCTAACTCTGCGGACTCCATAAATGTGTAGTACGCTTTTAAAAATTCTAAAAATTTGGGGTGGTCGCTTAATACAAATTCAGGTACCTGACCTGATAGAAGATTTGTAACCTTTTTACTAAACTTTGCCATCTACTAGTATGCACTAGTTGTAGTATAACCAACACCAGCGTCTGAACTTCCAGCAACAAAGGTATCTTTCTGAACCGAGATAGTTGAGTTAGAAATATCTAATTCTATAATCTGGTCTCTTACTGGTACAATGTCATTTGAAGCAGGTTGTACGGTTAATTCTATAACTGAAGAAGCACTCCCTCTTATATTTGAAATTTCTGTTACTTGTAGTGAGTTAATTGTAATTGCACCTGTTGTATAATCAATAGTACCTTGCGTTGAGTTTGTATAAACTCTTGTTGCACCAGATAGATAATATGCTCTTACATTTCCATTGCCGTCATCATCTAAAAATTGTTCATTAGTATTACCACTTACTTTAAAACCTGTTGAAGTTAATATACCACCAGCAGTTGAGTTATGTCCTGTGTGTGGATTATATAAACCATTTCTAAAGTAGATGTTATATTTTAATGAACTATTAATAGTAGGTTGTAAACTCTTTCTAATTTTAATAGTTGTAATGTTTGATAGAATACTTGCGTCTGTTCCATCAATAAGTGTTGAAACTTTTGAAAATCTAAAAACACTATCAAATTTTTGTAATGTTGAAGTATTATAGTTTGTTAAGTTTGTAATTATGTTTGCCTTTAATGTTTCAGCGTCTTTAGTAGTTGCAGAAGCATTATATTTTGCACTTGTATTTAAAAGAATAGATGTAATCTCTGGGTCTACGATTTGTGGTGTAACAGAACCAACATTATATTCTTTTAGTTTAGAAACAATATCTGATTTTGTTTGTGTTGTTAAAGTTGAACCACTTGCGGCCTTGATTGCAATTTTTACTACACCATAGATAGGTGTCTCATCATCTTCACCACCCCAAGCACTAACTGATTGTGCATTAGGATATATTGACCTTACTTTGCCTTCATAGTCAGAAGTTGTTACTGCTCTGTCCTGTGCTGTATATTGTAATGGTGCATTGTATCTAATACTTTCTTTACTTTCAGGTTCAGAACCACCTTGAGCATTTGATACGGTTGCAACCGTTAAATTAGAAAAGTTACCTATGTTACCAGCAGGTGTAAATGTACTTGCACCATTGGCTTCATCTTTATTTGTAACTATGTAATCTAGTATTACGATATTTCCGTTTGATAATTTTTTACCTAGTACTCCATCACCAAAAGTAATTTGAAACTTACCTGTTTCTGTTTCACTTAAAAAGTAAACAGCAGAAGTATCACTTAAATTAGTTAGACCACTTACATTTGTAAATGTTTCACTAGTTGTATCTGTTAAACTTGTTTGAACTCTTATTCTTAAAGTTGAAGTATCAGCATTTACACTAGGTATTAAAAACTTTTGGTCTGCGTCTGTACTATCAACCGTATATCTAAAAGTTATAGGTGTACCTTCATAAACTGGTACACTAGAAAATTTGAATACACCATCTACTGGCGTAATTGTTAAATCTGTATTTGTAATAAAGTTATAAGTTGTTCCATCTACTGAAGTTGTAAATGTTTGTCCTTTGTCCATTGTTAGAGTAGTACCAGTTGCGTCATTAACGGTAATATCTAAACTTGCCACAGGTGCCTTTGCACTTGCAGAAGTATAACCAATCATCTTTGCAAGAGAAACAACATTGGCTCTTACATCTGCACTATCAAGATACATTTCGTTTGCCAACATATTAGCATTGAAACCTAGATAGTGAGTATTGTATGCTAGAACATCTAAAAGAACAGCAAAACCTGAACCTTCAAAATTGTAATCTGAAAATTCTGATTGACTTTGTAAAAATGATTTTAGATTTGATTTAAGTTGGTCAAAATCTAATTCTGAAATGTCTAGTTTTGTGGACGCCATATTATCTTAGCCTTTGTAAAAATGTTTCTACGGTTACTGGTGATTGAATACCTACAACATAAAAACTTATTGTTAAATGATAACCATTACCATCAATGTCTGCGTTTGCGTTTACATCAACGATTTTTGCTCTAGGTTCAAAGTTAACTAAAACCTCTACTACTTTTCTTTCTAAATTAAGAGCAGTTAATGGTGTCATATTTTCAAATAACAATGCCCTTACATCACTACCTATTTCTGGATGAAATGGTCTCTCATAATGATTAGTTTGTATTAAATTCTTTACACTTCTCTTTACGGCTTCAACATCTGTTAGTTTAACCACATCACTAGTAACTGGATTCCTTGTAAAGTCAAGGTCCAAATCAGAGTAAATCCGATTAACTCTTTTTTTGCTTGTTGATTGTGAACTATCGTAACTTGCCATAACACTAATATTTATACACTAACCAGCAAAGACATTAGGACTTCCTGCAGCCACAGAAGTACAACCAGATATTCCGTCTCCTATACGACCACAACCCTTACCATTTATAAAGACCGTAGATGAACCACTTGCAATAGGAGCCGAATGTGCAGGACAAGGTACACCTGGTAATAGATGTGTTGTATTGTTATCGCCTTGTCTACTTACTGGTATTCCGTTTGCATTGACATTTGGTGAACCTACTGCTCGTGTCATTCCACTACAATGTGTAACATCTGCGTCACCTATCCTCGTAACTGCTGGCATTCTCTCTCCATTAATTGTTTTAACTTATCGTTAAAGGTTTCTATTAATTCGTGTTCCTCATTTGTATGAGGAGGTTCAGGATAATCAGGATTAAACGATATGACCGCACCTATCTTGTCAGGAATATCATCAAAATCGGTGTAAGTGTGAATAGTACCATTCAATCTTATGATATATTCACCTTTCATTTACTTTCCCTGACCTTGATATGCTTTCCAACTTCGCTTTTTACTCTTATTCATAGAACTGAACTTAATACTTCTCTTTTTCTTCCCTTGCGAGGTTTTTTTACCTCTACCAGGTTCGTATAAACTCACTCCAAACTTTGGTAGTGCCATAAATCCTTTTTTACGAGAATATTTATAAGTTTTTTTAGAAGTTACATTTAAGTTGTGTCGTTACTGGTGGATTTTTTAACATTTTTTTGTAATTTTCTGGAACATCGCCCAATCCAGGCGCTATTTTGCAGTTTTCGTTAATTCTAGTACAACTAGAAGAACAAAATAAGAACAAAACCACTAAAATAGTGAAAATAATTGTATTTTTCTTCATTTTTTGCTTGACAATGCTTTCTAATAATGGTAATATGTATGTATATTAAATAAAAAGAAAGGACAAAAAACACTATGACTACTTTTTTCGCAACTACAACCATTTTGAGTGCCATTATGGCCGTTGGTTCAATAGAAGATTGTGGAGGACATTGTATCGGTAATGATAACTGGACAATGTTTTTTATAATGACAGGTATTATGTTGGTATCTGCGTTTCTAACACTATATTTTCAATCAAAGGAGGACCTATAATGATAAAAGTTGAAAAAACTGCCGATAATTTAAACGACGGAATAAAAAACTTGATGAAAGGCGCTAAAGATGACTATATGAAATGGTCAACACTTGGTGGCAAAGAATTATCAAGTTATTGTAAAGAACAAGTTGATAGTTGGGATAGTAAAACATCTATTAGACCTGGTAAGAAGTACATTAAGATTGTACAAGAAACTGGTGTCTTCTGTTTTATTGTTAAAGAAGACTTTAAACATTTTAAAAAAGGTGATATATTAAAACCCGCTGGTTTTAATGCACCTGCTTTAAATCAACCTAGAGGAAATGTCTTGGAAGGTAATTATCCTATTCAATGGACTGGACCTCTATATCTTAAATAGTAACTAATCTGAAGGAGATTATATTATGAATACATCTATGAAAAAAGAGATTATGGCAATGTCATTATCTGATTTGAACGCTCTTTCTGATTTTATATCAGAAGTAAAAGTCTTAAACGGAAAGGCAACTCTCAAAGTTGGGATGAAAGTCTTTGTTGTTCAAAAGACTAAAAAGACACCTGGTGTCATTACAAAAATTAATCAAAAGAAATGTTTGGTTAAGATGGATGGCGCAATAGGTACAATCTATCAAGTACCGTTTCAAATGTTGGAGGCGGCGTGAAGACTGGTAGACGAAAAGCTGTGTTTGAGAGGATTGTAAATCCTCTCTTACTTAAACATTTAACAAATCCCCACGGTAATGAGGAAAGTATTGCAAAAGGTATTCCTATAAAGTATTTAAAATATTTTAAAGAAATATCTAATCATAAAAATGCAAAAAAGATAAGATACAGATACAGAGGTAAATCAAAACTTGGTTATGATAGACCTTACTCTTATTGTCATATGAATGGTGCAGATACTTTCGCCATATATTACAGATAGAGAGGAAAGATTTACGATAATTTAGAAGCCTTTATTGTCATCGTGTGGTTATCATTCGGTGGCTATTTTAATTTTGAACACGAAAGTATGGTTGAAGTCGGAGTATTTGAAAACTGCGAAATGGCCGCTGCTTTTGCTGAAGAACTAAACCTAGAGCACAAAAGTTTATATTGTGTAGATATTAACCATTATGAAAGGTATAACAAAAGATGATAACATTTCTTATTGTATATACGGCCGTTTCTGTTGTGGGATGTGCTGTGAGTAAAGAATTAGTTTGTATTCCAGGAATATTCTAAATGATTACGCCCAAGGAGTATATCCTTTTTCTTGGGCTTTTTCATCGTCTTGACTTTCAATAGACATTACTTCAGGTACATAATGTTTCATCATACTTTCAACACCTTGTTTTAAAGTTAATTGAGACATTGCACAACCTGAGCAACTACCTGCCATTTCTAATTTTAAATGACCATCTTTAAATGATACAAAGTTTATAAAGCCACCGTGTGCCGCTACACTAGGTGCTACTTTGTGTTCTAATACTGATTTTATATTTTCTATTGTTTCTTTATCTGACATTTGATTCCAGTAAGTAATTTCCACTAATACTTATTCTTGTAAAGTCTGTGAAGAATGGTGGTACATAGTGTTGTAAGGTTGCAGGGAAAACATACATTAGACCTTTGTATGGTTTCACATTTAATTGTGTTTGTTGTAAACCTGTTATTTTTTCACCATAGTGAAATACTAATTGACCAGCGTATTGACTATTTGTTTTAGGCGTATTCTCTGTAAATATCTTTTCATCTATATCACCAAAGATAACAAAACTAAAAGCACCACTATGGTCGTGTGATGGATT
>NZIN01000020.1 GCA_002689905.1 Rickettsiales bacterium | reverse complement strand
TTTAGAAAAAGTCCTGAGTTGCAATAAATTATTATCTCTAAATATTCCTGACGGAATATTTTTTATTTCAGGCTTAATTTTAATTGCTACTTCTTCTGGGTCTAATCTATTAGAAAGTAGTGATATAGGGTCTAAGTCTACATATATAACTTGTTTTCTTAGTCCATCTATTTCAATTTTATCTATACCATTATTTAAAAGTTCATCTCTTAGCAACCCTGAAATTTTTTTTAATTCTAACTCGTTAAAGCCACTTATTAAAATTAGGCCTATTTGCTCATATGGTGTAATTAATTTAATTACAGGGGCTTCTGATTCTAATGGGAAAGATGTAATCGATTTAATTTCTCTTTCTACATCAGCTAAGCTACTTTTCATATCTGTACCTGATTCAAACTCTAATAATATGTCAGCAACTCCTTCTCTAGCGGTAGATCTTGTATTTTTTACTCTATCTAAATATCTTACTTTTCCTTCAATAGGTTTAATTAGAGACTCTTCTATGTCTTTTGTACTAGCACCTGACCAATTTATACTTATTGATACGTAATCTATTGAATAGTTTGGAAAGAACTGGGTATTTAATAGTTTTGCTGAAAACAAGCCTAACAGTACCATCAACATCAGAAATAAATTAGATGCTGTCTTATGATTTAATATACTTGATATCAGGTTTATATTCATTATTATTTATGTGAAACTACATTCTGTAGTGCACTTATATTATTAATTCTAGTTAAAATTAAATTTTTATTATTTAAATTATCGCCTGTGACTATTATCTTATCACCAATAACACCTTTAATTTTTATTTTTTTTCTTAATACGGTTTGGTTTTCTAAAGTTAGTACATATTTATCCTCATATATGTAATTTTCATCTACCAGAAATGCATTAGATACAGTATTTCCCTTAAGCATTACTTCAACAAATACTCCTGGTTTCACAGGGTCAGATAAGTCAACACTCTCTAATTTTGCTCTTACATTAAGACCTGCTCTATCTTTATTAATTGTACTATCTATATAAAACACTTTAGCAGAATAATTATCTTTAAAATTAGATTTTTTCCAGATAACCCTCACTTCTTTATCTAATAAATTATTAAACTCAGTATATACATTTTCTCCAATAAAAAATTCTACATTTAAATTTTTTGTATTGATAAACTCACCCAATAATTTTCCTGAGATTAATTCAGCTCCTACTTCAATTGAACTATTGGACAACTTTCCATTAAAAGGTGCTTTATATTTAGTATCTTTTAAATTACGGTTTGCCAGTTTTACTTGAGTTTGTGCAATATCGATATTAGCTCTCAATGTTTGCATTTTAGAATCAATATCAAGTACCTTAGCATTATTTAAAGATAAATTTGTTGCTGCATCTTCTAAGTTTTTTCTAGTAACTATGTCTCCAAATAGTTTCTTCTTCCTCTCATAGTTCTTCTTACTTAATTCTTGCTGTTGCTTTACTTCTAAATATATTAAATTCACTGAATCTAATTCATTTTCTAAATTTTTAAGTTTAGCTTCTTTTTCTATAAGTTCTTGTTGAAAATTAAAGGAATCTAATTCAAATATTATTTCTTCTTTTTTAAAATAAGAGTTAGATAAAACTTTTGGTGAAACTTTGATTATTTTTCCTGGAAGCTTAGTTATGACCTCTATCTTACTTTTAGCTCTTATATTTCCATAAAAGAAGTATTCCGGATTTAATTCCTGAAGTGCTATTTTTTTTGTTTTAACTATAAAAGGCTTAGCATTACTTTCTACTAAATCATTATTACTGCCAGTGAATTTTAATATAAGAAGAATAACTAACGTAATAAAAAATATTATAAATAGTACTTTGAGTCTTTTTATTTTATTTATCAAGAATTATATTCCTCATTAGTTTTTTTTAGCCTGTCTTCCAGAGTCTTTTTAAAACTCTTTTTCTGTAATCCATATGGTATAGGTTTTAATGATTTAATTAAAATATTTTCTTTTTTCATATTTAAGCTATTTTTAGGCCAAGCATAGCCTGAGTTAATAAAAATAGGATATATTGGTTTTTTCACCGCATTCTGTAATAAAAATACTCCTGGTTTTAAATTTCCTATTATACCACTAGTATGTCTAGTTCCTTCAGGAAAGATAATTACATTATAGCCTCTATCAATCATCATCTTTACACTTTTTGAAAGTTTTTTTACTGACTCTATTCTCTTCTCTCTATCTATAAATATATTACCTAACCTAATAGCATACCATCCATATATAGGAATAAAAATTAATTCTTTCTTGATTATATAAATAGTCTTTTCAAAAGCAGCTAAAAAAAAAATAGTGTCAAAGGCAGACTGATGATTAGCCGCAACTATGATACCTGATTTATTCTTTACATATTTATCATTAAACTTTACTTCAATTCCAAGAATTATTTTAAGAGATGCAATAATAATTCTAGCCCATATTCTTACTACCTCAGTTATAATTTTTCTTGAGAAAATAAATGGTAAGAATATTATTCCAAAAAATAAAATAGAAAAATAAAGTAAGATATTAAATAAAAATACTCTTAAGAACATAATATTACCTATACAATAATTATAATATGAGACAGCAAGTATTTGACATATTCCTCTACAATAAAAAAATAATAAAAGATTATATTTTTTAAAGAATATTTTTTATATATTTTTTTTTTAACAGGATAAGCGTAATAATTATACTCAGGTGCTATTGCCTTCATTAGAAGCATAGTCCTCGGCATATGGTAATATGAAGTGATAATTGTAATATTAATTAAATTGTTTTCTTTAATCCACTCTGAAATTACTAAAACATTTTCAAAAGTACTTTCTGAGACCTTATCTAAAGTTATATTATTTTTATTTGTAAGTCTATTAGGAATAATTGTTCCCATAGAAACTTTCTTATGCACACCTGAAATTATAAGTTTTTTATTTTTATAAAGATTTATTAAATCTAGCCCTTGTTTTATTCTTCCCTTACCCCCGGTTAATACAGCAATGCCATCTGTCGATTCTATAAAACTTGTTTCTTTATATTCAATTTTTTTATAAAAATATACAAAACCAACTAAGATTAAAAATATATTTAAAACAAGAAAATATAATATTACTTTTCTCATAATCTATTTAACTTTTTTATATTATAGTTCAATTGTACAGAAAAAAGTACAAGATACGTTATCAGAAAAAATAAGCAAATTAATATAAATGGCTTTAAAAAGTTATAACCATTAAAAATATCACTTAAATTAAACTTATTCATTAATGTTAATAATAAATAATTAATTATAAATATTAAAATTAATAATACAAAGTAACCTAAATTTAAATTTTTAATTACCTGGTTATCCTTAACACCAAAATATCTGCTTATATTCAAATATACATTTAACCTTGAAATTAAATTCCGGTTGATAAAATAATTAAAAAAAATAATAAGCATAAATGTTAGTAAAATTATTGATAAATTAATTTTTAATGAATACTTTTTTTCTTTCTTTATTTTCAAGATAATAGCTCCTTGAATAATATTAGAAATTTTATTATTTATTAATTCAGCATCAAAGATTATTTTATCCTTTAATTGAAGATCATAAATTTCAGGAATCACCTCATCGATGATTTCTATATTATTAAGTATGGGTAGCAACTGTCTCTTTACATCATTTTCTTTTTTTTTATTGGCAGAAATAATTGTTTTATTAATGCTAAGCTGGTTAAAAATAAGATCCCTTTTCTCCTCAAAATCCTTTCCTGTTTTAGGTATAAATAAAAGAGCATCATAATCATTTTTTAAAGAATTTTTATTAACTACATTCATTATAAAAAATACCTGACATATTAAAATAAATGTAAATATGAGATTACTAAAACTAAAATATATATAATCTTGTATAGTTGCAGGAAAGAATTTTATTTTGTAAAAATTCATAATGTCTATGTATTTACCCTTTCTACTAAACTTTTATTATCTATGAAATATTTTTTACTAAAACTAATAATATTTTCTTCAGGACATTTTCCCGTTACTATAATGCTAGTTCCAATTTTATTTAATGCTAAAAGTAGGTAATTAATTTTCTTTTGCATGTTTATTTCTATATCCATAAAAAAGTTATCTAATAAAAGTATCCTCGGCCTTCCTATTATAGCTCTTGCAAATTGTGCTAATTTTAACTCTGCACTACTCAACTGATTGATTTCTTTTTTAATTGTTTGTTCTAAATTTAACCAAGGAAGTAATTCTTGTAACGCTAAATTTATATCTTTTCTTATTTCTTTCTTAAGTATTAGTGGAAATATTATATTTGATTCTAAATCAAAATTATCAACAAAATTATTTCCTTGAAATACTATCCCAATCTCACTGTGTATACTTGATAACTCATATCTATTTAATTTTTTTATACTTCTGCCTAATAAATGCAGGTTTCCCTCTGAAGGCTCATCAATTAAACCAATAGCTCTTAGTAGCATAGTTTTACCTGATGAATGATTTCCGTCGATCAAAACTATACTACCTGATGGAATAAAAAGATTTACATTATTTATAAGCTTTCTTTTTAAGTTATCTTTTATTGAAAAATTTTCTAATCTTATCAAATATCTACCTTTTTTCTTAATTAAGTATTATAATTGTAATATTAAAATATATAATAGTAAAACTTATGAATGTAATTTGCCCAAAATGTGAAACAGTATTTGCTTATTCCTCAAAATTAAGTATTGATAAAAAATTTAAATGTAGCGTTTGTAATCATACTTGGATGCACGCTGTAATAGATCAAAAAAATCAGCTAGCTAATAGTTTAGAAAAAGAAACTAGTTACAAAAAAATTATAATATTAAATGTAACTATAATTATCTTAGCTGTTGTTGTTTCTTTTATTTTTAGAAGTGATTTTGCAATCATTGACCTTTATTGGAAACAAATATTTATATTTTTAGATAAATTAATACCAATCCAATAAATTTTTTATATGCCTTTTGTCATTTAAACTCCTATTCTCTTCATTATACCTTTTATACAGTTCATTAGCTATCTTACTAACATTTTTTACTTCTCTTTGGTTGGGAATTTTAATCTTTCCTCCAGCTGCTGTTCCCTGATATTCGATATTTTCATTTTCAGCTAAATACTCTTTATTAGTATCTTTATAGTTTTCTTTACCTTTTTCAGCAGTTTGAGGTCTTTCTGTCATATAGTTTTCAGAATTCATTTTGTTTATTGACTTTTGTATCATTTCTAGTGCTCTACCTTGAGCATTTGCTGCTTCATCGGGCCTTCCATTTTCTAAATCTCTAGAGGCTTGTCTCATTGCCCTATCAGCTCTTCCAAGTTCTTGTGGTATCTCATTTTCAGATGCCCCAATGTCTCTCATGACATTACCTAAAGTATTTCTTAATTCTTCTTGTTTTTCTTTTGGAGTCTTTCCTCCACTGCCCTCGGAACTTTGTTTAAATTTACCACGTTCAGCTGCCTTATTAAATGTCTCCTCCATCACTTTCTCTTGATCATTCAATAGCTCAGATAGCTTATTTAAAAATTCTTTCTTTTTCTGAAGCTTAGCCTCAGATTCTTTATTATTATTAGGGTTTTTTATGCTTTCTGAAAGCTGTTTAAGCTGTTGTATTTTTTCGTTTATACCTTTTTTTGAACCTGTTTTAAGAAGGTCTTCAATTTGTTTTGTTAGTTTTTCTATCTGATCTTTCAAACTCTTTTTTGCCTCATCATTATAATTTTTATCATTATTTTTTTTATTTTCTAAATCTAATAAGCTATCTATAGTATCCTGTAGTTTTTGCGCGTTAGTACTAATTTTATCAGTCTCCTTCTGTTTTATGCTATCAAATAAATTTTGTTCAATTTGTTCAATATTTTTTTTAGCGAAATAGCTTTTCCCCTCTTCTATAACTTGTGCTAGAACGTATAAACTTTTAAATGCCTCACTATTTACTGAAAATTCAAATTTCTCTTTTAGATCTAAAGCTCTTAAAGCAGCTAAGTAAGCGGTATTAACATTTTCATTTTCTAATAAATATTTATGGTCTTCAAAAATATATTTGAACTCTTTCAAAGTTTCTTTAGGAAATGATTTACTTTTTGCTAAACTTTCTCTAAAACTTATAATCTCTCGCGCCAGCTCATCATTAAACTTTTTTGAAGGTATTTGAATTACCTTCATGATACTATTACTTTGTTTAGCATAATCTAGGACATATAGCTCTAGAAGTGTTTTATTACCAGCCCATACCGAATCAGCTACATACTCAAAAAAATAACTTTCTATTGACTTATTATCTTCATTAGAATTTATGTTAGAAAAAACCTTATATGCTATGTGTTCTTCTTTAAAATGCTCATATTTTAATGGTCTTTTTATATATGCAATAATTTCTTTTACTCCATAATCGTCTGATGCCCTAGTAACAAAAGAAAGAGAACCGTTATTTACAAAGTTGGGGGTTGATAAAAACTGTATCTTAGGAAGCTCATCTTTTTTAACAGAAAGATTTAAAGTTAAATGATTAATATTTTTTTTATTTACAATAATATTTTTTTTCTCATCTATGAAAATTGTGGCTTCATAATTACCAGTATCAATTTTTCGCACCTCAATATTATTATCGTTTGACTTGATAGAAAATTTTGAGTGATTTGTATTTATATATAAATTCAATATAGAGTTTATGGGAACTATTTCTTTAAAGTTATTAATTTTATTTGATTTAGCTACTTCTAATAATTTCTTTTCTGTATTTGTATAATTAGGAGGACTTATCCAAGCTTTAAAGTGAAAATATTCGTTACTAATAATATATTGACTAAATTTAGTGAACCCTATGAGATTATACTTGAATCTATTATTTTCATAAGCCCAATAAGCAGAGAGAATCATAATAAAGGTAAAAAGAAACCTTAACTTTAAAGGATCATACTCATCAATTACTAATCTTGGTATGTACAACCTAACATTTTTAATGTTATTCTTTATGTTTTCCTTATGCAAATACCAAAGTTCTTTATTATAGTTTGTACTAGCTGGATAATCTTGAAGTGCTGTTAGAGGGTTGATTGATCTATAGTTTTTTCCATCAATCCATAATAAAGTGTTACTCTTACTATAATATTTGAAATTTTTTAGTAATTTAATTAAAAATAAAAAAAATAAAAATAAAAAAACTGACAATATAAATATATGCCAGATTAATCCGTATATATTAAATATTCCAAATAATAAACTTATTATAAATACCTGTATATAAAATGATAATATTAATAAATACTTTGTGTTTTTTTTTAAGTTAATAAGAAACCAAATAATATTTATTATTATATTTCTTTTAAATATATTTATGATTTCTTTAGCCATGGTGCTGTTTTTTCAAAACTAATAAAGTCTTCTATTTCAATTCTTTTTTTTACTTCAAAATAATTATTTTTGTTAACTAATACTTCGCTTGCTAAGCCTTTACTATTATAGTTGGATGCCATAACATATCCATAAGCCCCTACTTTTTCTATAAAGTAAAGGTCTCCTTGCTTGACTGATTTGGGTATTTTTGCATTTTTAATCATAACATCAGCTGTCTCACATATAGTTCCTACTACTTCAAAGTTTCCATTAGTCTCTTTTTTTAAACTCTTTACTAATGGTTTAATATTATGTTTTGCATCATACAAAGCAGGTCTCATTAAATCATTCATTCCCGCATCAATAATTAAAAAATTTTTACCTTCTGTAATTTTCTTATATAATACCGATGTAACTAGAATGCCTGTATTAGCAACTAAAAACCTTCCCGGTTCTAATATAATTTTTTTATTAGTATTTTTAAAAGTTTTTCTAATTAGACTTACATATTGCTCTAAGAACAATAAACTTTGTTCTTCTTTGTCATAATCAATACCTACACCACCTCCTAAATCAATATTTTCAATTTTATGGCCCTCTTTTTCTAACTCTTTACAAAAGCTTAATACTTTATTAAATGCTCTTTGAAAAGGTTGAGTGCTTAATATCTGTGAACCTATATGTATATCTATCCCTTTAATATTAATGTTACTGTAAAACCTAGACTTGTTATAAATGTCTTTAGCTTCTTTTATGGAAATACCAAATTTATCAGTCTTCTTTCCTGTTGATATTTTTGGATGTCCTCCTGCAGAAATATCTGGGTTTACTCTTAAAGCTATATTGGCAACAACATTTTTTTTTACAGCTATTTTTGAAATTGTCTCCAACTCTTCGGTAGATTCTACATTAAATTGTTCAATCTTCTTTTCTAATGCAAAAGCAATTTCTTCATTATTTTTTCCTACACCCGAATAAACTATTTTACTAGGAGGGATTCCTGCGATTATTGATTTTTTTAACTCTCCTATAGAAACAATATCTGCACCTGCACCACAGTCAGCCAAGGTTTTCAAAATTGAGATATTTGAGTTTGCTTTTACTGAGAATGCTATTACAGAATTAATATTTTTAAGAAGACTTTGTAAAACTTTATAATTATATCTCAAAGCATTTTCAGAATACAAATAAAACGGAGTTTTGATATTTTTACATATATCTTTTACCTTTACACCTTCGCAATAAAAATTATTATATTTGTATTTAAAAAATTTCATTAAAACTTATACAATCTTTCTTCATCAATTTGAATAATACTATCTGTCTCTTCTCCTTCTAAAGATAATTGGCCTTTTTTTCCGCAGCTACTCAGTATTAAACATAAAATTACAAGGGCTTTAATCATTAATCCACTTTTCTTTAGCAAAAACAATTTCTTTTTTTATATTATCAGGACTTGTCCCTCCTGAACTTTTTCTATTATTTATTGAAGCCTCTATGGATAATCTTTCTAATATACTTTTATTTATTCTTTTATCTATTTTTTTAAAATCATTTATCTTTAAGTCATGTATTTGAACATTCTTTTTATCTGCTATTGCAACTATTTTTCCAGTGATCCTATGAGCATCTCTAAAAGGTATATTTAATATTGATACCAAATTATCAGCAACATCTGTAGCTATTATGTGTCCTAAATTGCACATTTTTAGCATTTCATCAGTATTAAAAGTAATTTTTTTAATCATTTCAGACATTACATTCAATGCATCCTTAGCAGTCTGAACGCTGTCAAAAAGAGGTTCTTTATCTTCTTGCATATCTTTAGAGTAGGCTAATGGCAAAGCTTTCATAGTTGTAAATAATGAAACATAATTACCTAGAGTCCTTCCACTCTTTCCTCTAATCAGTTCAGCTGCATCTGGGTTTTTTTTTTGTGGCATAATTGAAGATCCTGTTGAAAATGCATCTGGTAATTTTAAAAAGTTAAAACCTGGAGAACTCCACAATATGATCTCTTCAGATAATCTTGATAAGTGTGAAGATATACAACAACATAAATGCAATGTATCTAATACAAAATCTCTGTCTGAAACTGCATCTATTGAATTATTCATTGGAGCAGTAAAGCCTAAGCTATTTGCAGTTTCATCTCTGTTAACATTAAATACAGTTCCTGCTAAGGCTGCACTTCCTAAAGGAGAAAAATTATGCCTCTTTATTATACTTTCACTATTTTCTCTATCTCTTCCAAACATATTAACGTAAGCTAATAAATGATGTGCAAGTGTTATAGGTTGGGCGGCCTGTAAATGAGTAAACCCAGGCATATAAGAAAAAATATGTTCTTCAGCTTTTCTTATTAAAGTATTTTGTAAGGTTTTAATTAAGTTTATAATATTAAAATTTTCTTCCTTAATCCATAACTTTACATCAGTTGCTATCTGATCATTTCTTGACCTTGCGGTATGTAACTTTTTGCCTACAGGGCCCACTAATTGTATTAGTCTGTTTTCTACATGTGTATGAATGTCTTCAAGTTTATCATCAAAGTTGATTTTATTTTTATCAAACTCTATTTCAATTTTATCAAGAGCTAAAGAAATTCTTTTAAACTCATTTTCAGTAATTATTTTTTGATTATATAGCATTTTTGCATGTGCTTTAGAACCTTTAATGTCTTGTTTGTACAATATGTTATCATAATTTATTGAAGAGTTTATTCTTATCATAGTCTCAGAAGGGCTTTCATTAAATCTGCCTCCCCAAAAGTTAATATTTTTTTTAATTTTTTTTTTCATTTACTCTTTTAAATTCCTAATTAAGATATTGTTATTATGATTAAATATATTAAAACTTTAATTTTATCTTTTTTATTTATCAACTTATTAAATAACTATTTATTTTCTAATGATATAGAAAAAATTCAAATAGTTAAAGATAACTATTACATAGATTCTATAAAATTAATTGATTATAAAGAAAAGAAAAAACTTCTCAAAGAAAAAGAAGCTAAATATTATATAATTAACTTTTGGGCATCTTGGTGTGCTCCATGTATAAAAGAGATGAAAAGCTTAAATTCCCTACAAGTTAAGGCTCCTTACTTAAGAGTGATTACAGTAAGCCAGGACAAAAACATAAGCGTGGCTCAAAAGTTTTTTGAGAAAAATAAATATAAGAATTTAGAAAAATACTTTGATAAAGACAAAAAAATACTTGAATCTCTTCCTATTAGAGGTTTACCTACTACTTTTATTGCCAACAACAACTTCAAGATTTTTGGCAAAGTTGAAGGAGTAATAGAGTGGGACTCAGATGAGTTTCTTAGCTGGCTTAATAAGTTTTAAAGAAAATTATCCAAAGGTCCAAACTTTATATTTTTACTCTTAAAACCGCTAATAGTATCTGCTACTGAAGAACCTATATCAACTGGTAAAGTTGCATCTTCAATTACAATTGCTTCAAAACCTAAAGCCTTAGCATCTATAGCAGTATAATTTACACAAAAGTCTAATGCTAGACCACAAATAAAAACTCTTTTTATTTTAAGACTTTTAAGCAAACCCTCAAGTCCCGTAGGAGTAACTCTATCATTCTCAAAAAAACCTGAATAAGAATCAATCTCTTTTCTGTATCCTTTTCTTATTATAGCTCTAGCATGTTTTACTTCTAGGTCTTTATGAAATTCTGCTCCAATTGTATTAAAAATACAATGAGGAGGCCAAATTACTTGTTTACCATAGGGCATATCAATAGTTGAGAAGGCTTTTTTATCTAAATTATTAGTAGAAAATGAAGTATGATCTTCAGGGTGCCAATCCTGTGTATAAAAAATATAGTTAAACTTTTTTTGTATGAGATTTATTTTCGATATGATTTTATCTCCATTCGTTACCGCTAAAGAACCACCTGGGCAAAAATCATTTTGAACATC
>NZIN01000019.1 GCA_002689905.1 Rickettsiales bacterium | reverse complement strand
TATTTCCGCTGCTATGGTAGCTGCTACTTTTTTCTTTTGGGTAGAAAGAGACAGAGCCGTAGGTAAATGGAAAACATCCTTGACAGTTGCTGCTATGGTAACTGGTATTGCTGCAATACATTACTTCTACATGAGAGGTGTTTGGGCAAGTACTGGTGAATCACCATTAGTTTTTAGATATGTAGATTGGCTTCTTACCGTACCTCTACAAATAGTTGAGTTTTACCTAATACTAGCTGCGATAGCTGTAGTTAAATCATCCTTATTCTGGAGATTGCTAATTGCATCTGTGATTATGTTAGTCGCAGGCTATTTAGGAGAAGTTGGTTCAGTTAACGTTTGGGTAGGCTTTATAGTAGGTATGTTAGGATGGCTTTACATTATCTATGAAGTGTTTGCTGGAGAAGCCAGTCAAATAAACGCTAGTAAAGGAACTGCAGCTAGTCAAAGAGCGTTTAACGCTTTAAGACTAATTGTTACAATTGGGTGGGCAATTTATCCAATTGGATATGTTGTAGGCTACACAGGCGGGGGTAGTGCTGAAGGCTTAAATATAATTTATAACCTAGCTGATTTTATAAATAAAATAGCTTTTGGTGTTGTTATATGGGCTGCTGCAACCTCAGAATCAGCAAAATCTAAGTAATATTTTTTACTTTATATCAAAACATGCCTTACCTATAAGTAAGGCATGTTTTTTTGTCTAAAAATGAAAAAAGTACTCGTTTTAGGAGCTGGATTTGGTGGAATAGCATCAGCAATAAGGCTTAAAAAAAAAGGGTACGAGGTAGAAATTGTTGATCGCTGTAATAGCTTAGGCGGCAGAGCTCAAGTTTTTAATATTAATGGCTTTAAACATGATGCTGGGCCTACTCTAATTACAGCTCCCTTTCTTTTTAAAGAGTTATTTGAATTATTTAATAAAGATATAAATAATTATATTAACTTTGTTCCCTTAAACCCGTGGTATAGATTTATATTTAATGACCTTTCAACTTTTGATTATGAAAGTTCTTTAGAAAAAACTATTCAAAATATTAGTTTAATTTCACCGAAAGATGCAATTAACTATCCTAAAATGCTTAAGGCCTCAAAAGATATTTATGATATTGCATTTACTGAGTTAGCTGATAAGCCGTTTCATAGTTTTTTATTTATGTGTAAACAAATACCTTCACTTTTAAAGTTCAAATCTCATAAATCTGTGTATAGTTTTGTTAGTCAATTTTTATCTCATGATAAATTAAGAAGAGCATTTTCTATTCCTCCCTTACTAGTAGGAGGAAATCCTTTTACTACAACTTGCATATACTCTTTAATTCATTATTTAGAGAGAGCCCATGGTGTATATTTCGCAATGGGAGGGACTGGTAAAATTGTTAAAGAACTTGGTAAACTATTAGATGAAATAGGTGTGAAGGTTTCGTTAAATACAACGATTGAAAAAATTAATATAAAAGACTCAAATATATGTGAAGTTATCGATAATTTAGGGAACATAAGAAAAGCTGATACTTATGTTTCTAATATGGACCCGTTATACCTATATAATAATTTAATTAATAAAAGCTTTAACCCACAGATAGTATTAAAAAAAAGTTATTCAAGAATATCTATGGGATTATTTGTACTTTTTTTTGGAAGCAAGAAAAGATATAATAATGTGAAGCATCATACGATTATATTTGGAAAAGAATATGAAAGCCTATTAAAAAAGATTTTTAGCAAAAATCAAATTCCAGAAGATATATCAATTTATTTGCATAGACCTACTGCAACCGATAGTAGTTTTGCTCCTAAAGACTGCGATAGCTTTTATGCATTAGTACCCGTTCCTAATTTAAATGCAAATATAGAATGGGATAAAGTGGGGAAAGAGTTTAAAAACCATATTATTAATGTTCTAAGTAAAAAAGTACTTCCTGGTCTTAAAAAAAATATTGTACATGACTTTTTTATGTCCCCTAAAAGTTTTGAAAAAGATTATTTATCATATCAAGGCAGTGGCTTTTCTGTCGCACCATTTTTTAATCAATCTGCATGGTTTAGATTTCATAATAAATCTGAAATTATAAAGAATTTATACCTTGTCGGTGCGGGTACACATCCTGGTGCTGGAATACCTGGAGTCTTGTCATCGGCTAAAGTATTAGAAAGATTGATTTAAGTTGAATATAGACCACCAACTATTAAAAAAGAAAGCTAAATCATTTTATTTTGCTAGTATCTTCCTGCCTAGAAAGTCTTTTAAAAACTGTAACATTCTTTATAGTTTCTGTAGAGAAATTGATGATATTGCAGATGGTAAGAATAAAAATAAAAAAAAAAATATTAAAAAGTTTTTTAAATATATTTTTGAAAGATACACCTTTAAAAGGTTCATCTCATAAACCCATTAAGAGTTTAATAAAAAGTAATAAAATTTATCCTCCTTGTTTAATTGAGCTAATAAATGGAGTTCTCTCTGATACTAAAAGAAAAGTTATAATTCGTGATGAAATTCAGTTAATAAATTATGCTTACTTAGTTGCTGGCACGGTAGGGTTAATGATGGCTCACTTATTAGGTAATAAAAATATTCATGGTTATAAACATGCAGTTGATTTAGGTATAGCAATGCAACTAACTAATATAATGAGAGATATTATTGAAGATGCTAAAATAGATAGAGTATATATTCCTCAAAGTTGGATTAAATTAAATACAAAAATAATATTATCAAAAAATCATAAAAGTTTTTCAGCAATAATATACGCTACAGACAAGCTATATTTACTATCAGAAGCCTATTATAAGAGTGCTATGGCAGGTCTTGCATTTCTACCAATAAGAGGAAGATTTGCAATATTACTAGCATTGAATACTTATAGAAATATTGGCAATAAGATTATTAAAAAAAAATATTCAAACCTTCATAGAAGAGAGTTTATTAATATTTTTGAAAAGTTTAAGTGTTTATTTAGGACCATAATAATTTTTTTATTTAATTACAGAGTTCATCTTAAAAATTATAATCATAACTCTAAACTACATGCTAAGATAAATAAGAAAAGTTTTTTAAAGAGAACTATTTATGAAAAAAAATAAGATAATAGATTTTGTAGTATTAGGTGGAGGATGTGCTGCCCTATCTTTTATTAATAAAGTAATAGATAAAAAAATAAAGAATTTTTCATTTGTTATAATTGAAAAAAGAAAAAAATATTATGATGATAAAAGCTGGTGCTTTTGGACTGAAGATAAAAAGCAATACGATAAAATTTTAGAAAAAAGCTGGAGAAGTTTCTCATTTAATTTTAAAGATAAAAACAATATCTTAACATCTAATTCTTTTGAGTATATTTATATCAGGAGTATAAGTTTTTATAACTTTGTTATAAGTAAGATCTCAAGCAAACCATTCATTGAATTAAAATTAAATGAAGATGTAATAAATATAAAGTTTCATAAAAGTTATTATCAAATTACTACAAGTAGAGCTGTTTACTTAGCAAAAAATGTTCTAGATACTAGACCTAATATAGATAACTTCAAAAAAAACCCTTTTATGTATCAATCATTTCTTGGATATGAGATTAAATTCAAAAAGCAAATAGATTTTAATATAAATAATGTTTATTTAATGCATAATATGAAAGCAGATAATAAAAAGTTTTTTTTCGATTATATTTTACCTATAAATAAAAATACTGTTTTATTTGAACATACTATTTTTTCTAAGAATGCTTTTTCTGAAGCAAGTATTAAAAAGATGCTTACTAGGAGACTAAAAATATTTAATAATAATGAATTTAAGGTCATTAGAAAAGAATATGGGAAAATTCCTATGGGTATTATTAATAAAAAAGCCTTGATTGATAAAAATAATTATTTCTTCACAGGAACATTAGCTGGAGCAATAAGACCATCCTCTGGGTATGGATTTTTAAATATTCAAAGCTGGGCAGATCAGACTACAAATAAACTAAAGGAAGAAGGTAAAATAAATAGCTATTTTAATAACAAGGTTATTGAGAAGTATTTAGACAATTTATTTTTAAAAATAATTTCAAATAATTCTATTTATGCACCCTATATTTTCTATTATTTTACTAAAAACATAATTACTGAAACTTTTATTAGATTCATGATAGGCAATGCTAGCTTTTTTGACTTTATAAAAGTTATATATGCTATGCCTAAGAGAGTCTTTATAAGATGCTTAATAAAAAATTAATTAATACTTATTATAAAAAATATAACCTCAAAAAAGAGACTATAATATTTTGTATATCTAGTATTTTATTTTTATTTTACTCGCTTACCTTTAAAGATATTATTACTAATAATATTACTTCTGCTCTTTTATTATTTTTTGTAACCTTATTTGGTCTACCTCATGGCGCTCTTGATACATTAATTGCAAAAAAATATAAACTTTATAAAACATTTTCTCAATTTTTACTATTTAATATTTCCTATATATTTTTGGCTTTTTTAGTATTCATTATATGGATTGCTATGCCAGTAGCTTCATTACTTATTTTCTTACTAATATCTGGCTACCATTTTTCTGAAGACTGGAATGAGTATAAGCTACACTATTTTTATAAAATTACTCTTGGCCTTAGTATAATAAATTTTCCATTAATATTTCATACAAAAAAAGTAGAAAACATTTATTACTTTCTCACTAAAGATGTAGCAGTTTATGATTTATCTTTTCTGCAAGTCATTTTTGCTTACATTAACCTTTTGTTTTTTATTTTATTATTAATTAGAAATTATACATCTTTGAATATTTGTATTCAGTGTATTATTATATTAAGCACCTCTTTTCTTTTAGACCCAATTTTTTTCTTTATTTGTTATTTTTGCTTCTTTCATAGTTTAAAAAATTATAAATATTCAGTTAAAGAACTGAAAGGCATAAACAAAAATAAAATAAGATTAACTGTAACCCTTAATACAATCTTTTCAATTTTCACAGGTATTGTAATATATTTTTACATCTTAAATGACTTTAATCTTAAAAATATAAGTGCCTTAATATTTATTGGGCTTGCTGCTTTAACTGTACCTCATATGATTTTGAGGTTATTAGTAAATTCAAGATAGTTTTTTACCTTCTAACAATCTCGGCATTAGTTCTATTAAGTTACATGGCTTATTTCTACTATCTAATTGCATTTTTAATATTCCTTCCCAAGCATCTTTGCAAGCTCCAGGAGACCCGGGTAAAGAAAATATAAAAGTACCGTTAGCAACACACGCTACGGCCCTAGATTGAATTGAAGATGATCCTATTTTTTTATAGCTAATATATCTAAATACTTCACCAAAGCCTGGTATATACTTATCTTTGATTTTATCTATTGCTTCTGGAGTAACATCTCTTCCGGTTATTCCTGTTCCTCCAGTAATAATGACTGCATCAATATTTTTATTGTTCTTCCAAGAACTTAAAATTTGAAGAATTTCTTTAACATCATCGATAACTATTTTTCTTTCCACACATATGTGTCCTACAGCCAGTATACTTTTTTTAAGATAATCTCCAGATTTATCATTTTCTAGAGTTCTAGTATCTGAAACCGTAAGAACTGCAATATGGATACTTTTAAATTCTGTTTCATTTCGCATATTTAGCATCCTGGATCAATTTAAAATCTAGTCTTTTATAAATAGGAATCTTTCCTTCAGCTAATAATGTTCGTGATGGTTTATTTTGTTTAAGTCTATCCCTATAAATCCATAAATCGGTTAAAATATATTTAACAAACCATCTAGTCTCTTTTATAGGAATACTTTCTATAAATACTATGGGCTCAACAACATTAATATTTTTTTTCCAAGCTTTTAATCTTTTTATTCCTGCATTATATGCTATCAAGGTGTCTAAAATTGAATTATTAGTATTCGGACTTTCTATTAATTTTTTAAGAAACTTCTGACCTATTTCCATATTTAGTTGCAAAGAATAAAGTTTATAAGCCTTACTATATCTTAATTTATAGTCATTGTGAAGTTTACTGGCAGTTCTGGGCATAATCTGCATAAGTCCTCTTGCTCCTTTTTCACTTTTAGCTTTTATATTAAAAGCTGATTCTCTTCTTATCAATGCAAACAGTAACGCTTTATCTAATTGATATCCTTCTTTTATTTGCCAATCGGGGGTAGGATACAAACCTCTCATGTATAAAATTGCATTTTTGTCATAATACTTTGATCCTAATCTCATTAAAACTGCAGGAAGATCTAACTTCTCGCTAGCATGAAATAGATTTTCTAATTCTTTTTTATTGATTTTGCTATAAAGGTTTCTTATTTCTATGTCTGCATGGTTGTATAATTTCAATTCTGTTAGAGCTACAGCTCTTTTAAATAATTTATACTGATTTAGTACATAGAAATCTATACTAGAAGTTATACTTTCGTCTTCCCAAATAAAAGGTTCAGAAATTTTTAGTTTTTCTATAGCTAATTGTCCATATATTGTCCTTGGATACCTAGCTGCTTTTTTTAGTTTTCTTATTCTATTTTTTTTTAACTTTTCTAACTTAGCGCTCCAATACAAGCAACCCGCTGCAAGCCATTTATTTCTTTGGTTTATTAGATTACTGCATTCATTAAAATAAACTTTAGCTTTATCAAAACTTTGAAGTCTATAAGAGTTAATTCCAGCCCTGAAGTACATATTTGGATCTGTGACTTTAAGCGCGTCAATATAAAAATTGTAAAGTTTTTTTGATTGTTCTAAATTTCCGCTAAAAAAAACCTTTTTAATTTCATTATTTATTAAGTAATATATATATTTTTCTCCAGGATAAAACTTTTTAATAGTTTCAACTAATTCATTATGTTTTTCATTGTTAATCAATGAAGAAACTATTTTCTTCATTTCCAATTTATTAAAATTGTTAGATGGTTTTACAGTGTATCTGCTATGATAATCTTCCCCATATCCTCTTAGGTAATTTTTGAATATTGGCTTTTTGTAAAAATCTCTTTTCTCTTTATCTGGCAATCTCCTTATTAAAAGCTTGTATACTCTGTTGCGAAGTACAGGAGAGAGGTCTTGATTATTATTGAACCATTTAGACAACTCTTGATATGTTGCTTTATACTTATTTGGATGCATAAGTTTTTCATATTGAAAATGTCCTACTAATATATTATTTTTAACTTTAGAAAGTTCTTCATCTAATTTTTGCCATTCGTAATTTTCAAAATAATATTGAGCTTTTTTATAAGTTTCAATATCTTTCTCATCAAGTACTTTTGGGAGTAAATAGTTATTATATTTTTTATCAAGAGCATTAGAATTAACATTTGCTATGAAAAAAAAACAATAACACAGGTAGAAAAATTTTAATCGCATATTGTTACACTAAATGTAGTATATTATATAAAAAAATTACTATATCAGGTATGGAGATCAATTTCTATCTTAATTTTTTTTAAATCATCCCAGGCTTCTCTTTTTCTTGCAGGCTGTCTTAAAAGAAATGCAGGGTGAAAAATAGCTATAGATTTTAAATTTCTTATATTTCCTATATCTATATTTTTCCAGTTACCTCTAATCTGAGTTATACCAATGTCAGTATTGTATATAGATTTGGCTGCAGTTGCTCCAGCTAGAATTAATAATTTAGGTCTAATTAACTCAATATGTCTTTTGACAAAAGGAATACATGCTAATATTTCTTCATCAGTTGGTTTCCTATTACCAGGTGGTCTCCAGAGTAATATATTAGTTATGTAAGTATTTTTTCTATTTTGTCCAATCGAGTTTAGCATTTTATCTAATAATTGCCCTGCTTCTCCTACAAATGGTCTTCCTGTTTTATCTTCTTCAACACCAGGAGCCTCTCCTATTAACATAACATCAGCAGATGAATTTCCATCAGAAAAGACAATATTTTTTGCTGTTTTCTTTAAAGCACAATCACAATGTTTTACAATTAAGTCTTTTAAATTTTCAAGGTCTTTACAACCTTGAAGTAATCTATTTAAGTCACTAGAAAGCTCTAAAACAGAAGGGTTTTTTTCTATTTTATCTAGGCTTTTATCGTTATTATTATATAGACTTGAGCTTTTCATTGGAGCAATTAAAGTATTTACTCCATTATTCAAATACCACTGAAACAGGTACTTATAAATTATTGTTCTATTTTTCAATACTACTAGAATGCAGCATAAGGTATAGGTTTGCCTTTACTGTCTTTAATAATCTTTCCATCCTCTGTCTGAGCAGCCATAAATTTACCTTGACCCACCCAATTTCCTACATATAAAACAGGTTTAATAGGCTTTCCATTGTAGGTTTTATCTTGTTGTTTAGCTCCTCTAGCATTAGGATTATTTTTGTTAAGTGCCACTTTTTCCTCTATATTAAATTTAAATTATTTTGATATAATGTATAATAATTTATTATTTAGGATAGTAAAGTGATTTTAAGCAAAAGATATTTTAAATTTTTTAATTTATTAACGGTATTTTTTATTGTTCTTAATTCAAAAGGTTTAACTGCCTCAGATGATCAAAGTTATAATATCTCTTATTATGGTTCAATATTAGCTGGTCAAATTGCTAAATACAATAATGATAATGAATTAGCATCAAAATTTTACGGGTTTGCTAATAAAAAAAATCCTGACAATAAGAATATAATGGATTTATCTATAATGTCTTTATTGCTATCAGGTAAAGTAAATCAAGCAATAGAAAAATTAGATGCTAATTATAATGAGGATTTTACAAAAAACTCTCAGGTTAGTAAGCTTTTAAAATTTATAGATAAGGTTCAAAAAGAAGAATATTCAAAAGCTTTAAAAGTTTTAGAAGATGACTCAGAAATTTTAATAACGAGTAAAATTCAGCCTCTTATAAAAGCTTGGTTAGCAAACGACTTTGATAATGCAGAAAAGTTTATTAATGAGTTTAATTATAAAACGGAGGGCTTAATTTTAAGTGATACTTATTTTCTTCATCTTGCATTACTTAATAAACTCTACAAAAAAGAAGAAAGTGCTGATTCTATTCTCAAAAAAACATTAAAGTTAAGTAAGGCTGAGAAAATTAGGCATTTATACTTTTATTATAATTTAAATAAAAAAACTGCCCATAAAAAAGAGGAATTTAAACTTTTCAAGTTAGAAAACCCTGATCATAGTTTCAGTATATATCTTGAAAAAAATTTTTTAGATGGGTTTAAAATAAATAGTAAAAAAGATGGTGTTTCTGAAGGTTTTTTTAATATAGCTGAAGCTTTATATAGCCAGCGTATGTACGAGACATCAATAGCTTATAGTTATATGTCTTTGTACTTAAATAAAAATAACTATATAAATTATTACTTAATATCTCAAAATTTTCAAATGCTAGGAAAAACAGAAAAAGCAATTTCAGCATTACTAAATATTCCTATCAATTCATATTTGGGATGGAATACTTATCTTAAATTAGCAGATTTGAATATTTATTTAAATAATTATAAGGAAGCTCAAAGTTATCTTAATAAACTACAAGATTATTCTCCCGATAGAGCTGATGTATATTATAAATTAGGAGAATTAAAACATAATAAAAAAAAATACGAGGAAGCAATAGCCGCTTTTAATAAGTCAATACACCTATCTCAAAAAGAGCTAGAAAAGAATTGGTACTTATTTTATTCGAGAGGAATGTCCTACGAGAGGTCAAAACAATGGAAAGAAGCTGAAAAAGATTTTCTTTATGCATTAAAACTTTCTCCTGAGCAACCTTTAGTATTAAATTACCTAGGTTATACTTGGGTAGACTATGGTATAAAGTTAAAATTAGCTGAAGAATTTATAAAAAAGGCTATAAGTTTGCGTCCTAAAGATGGTTATTTTATTGACAGCTTAGGTTGGTTCTACTATCGACAAGGTAAATATAAAGAAGCAGTTAGAGAACTTGAGAAGGCAGTTTCTTTAGTGCCCAATGATGCAATTATTAATGATCACTTAGGAGATGCCTTATATAGAGCTGGATATAAAAATGAAGCTACATATCAGTGGAATAGAGCTCTTTTATATAAACCTGAAAAAGAACTTAAAAGCAATATTGAACTTAAGTTACAAAAAGGCCTTTAAAAAGTATGGAAAAAAATTGTGTAGTTCAAGAAAAAGCCTATGCTAAATTAAATTTAACACTAAAAGTATTAAATAAACTTTCAAATAATTACCATGAAATTGAAAGTCACATTGTATTTTTACCAAAAGTTTTTGATAAACTAATTATAAAAAAAAGTAAAATTAATAAGGTTTTTATAACTGGTGAATTTTCTAAAATATTGTTAAATAATGGAGGTGATACATTAATTTATAAATCAATAAAACTACTTTCAGAATTATTAAGGATTAAAATTAATATAGAAGTTCGCCTACAAAAAAATATTCCTCTAGGTTCAGGGTTAGGAGGTGGTTCTGCTGATGCGGCTGCAGTTGTAAGAGCTATTATAAAATTATATAAAACTGTAAATAAAAAAGATTTAATTGTTCAAAATCTTCACAAAATAGGTAGCGATGTACCGGTTTGTTTTTTTTCTAAAAATGCAAAAGTTACAGGCATAGGTGAGCAAATTAAACCACTAAAAAAACTAGATAAAAAATTATGGATATTATTATTAAAGCCTAATAATAACTCTTCAACCCAATTGATTTTCAATAAATTTAAAAACCCTTTTGAAAAAGAATCATCTTTCTGTTTTAATCTTGAAAATATAATAAGTGATATGAATAAGTATAAAAACTCATTGGAGAACACGGCATGCAAATTAGATAATAATTTAGCTAAGATCCTAAGTAGTCTGCCTAATCATAAAAACCTTGTAAAACCAAGAATTACTGGAAGTGGTAGTACTATTTTTGTCATATTTGAAAACAAAAAAAATCTTCTCGATTACAAAGATAAAGCAAAAATAGATAATAAAAAATATTGGCAAAAAAGCACTTTTTTAGAATTATAAAACATTTCTGAGTTTAGCCAATAAATATGTGTTCAAAAGTAAACAATGAATAGTCATAGGCCCTACACCACCAGGAACTGGTGAAATAAATGCGACTTTATTAATTACATTTTCAAAATCAACATCACCAACTATTTTTCTAGAGCCGCTATCATCTTTGATCACATTGATACCTACATCTAATATTATTGCATTTTGCTTTATAAAATCTTTTTTTAAAAATTTTGGTCTTCCTATTGCCGCTACTATTATATCACTAGCTAAACATATTTTTTTTAAATTTTTTGTTTTTGAGTGTGCCAAAGTAATAGTTGCATTATTGTTGGTTAACAAATATGACAATGGTTTACCTACAATATTAGATCTTCCTAATATCAATACATTTTTTCCTTCTAAATTTACCGTTTCTTCTAACATTTTAAAACAACCAAGAGGAGTACATGGTATTACTTTGGGTCTTCCCAAAGCTAATAATCCTATATTTTTAGAATTAAAGCCATCTACATCTTTTTCTATTGCTATTTTGTCGATTACTTTATCACTATCAAGGTGATTCGGTAAAGGCAGTTGTACTAAGATACCATCAATAGAATTGTCATTGTTATATTTTTCTATTATTTGCAATAGATCATTTTCACTTATATCTTTACTTAATTTAGTTACTGTAGAATTTATTCCTACTTCTAATGCTTTTTTTTCTTTATTTCTTACATACACTTTACTAGCTTCGTTCTCTCCAACAAGAATAACTACTAAGCTAGGATTTTTTTTGAACTTATTTTTGTATAGTACAATGTCTTGACCTAATTTATCATTTAAGTCTTCTGCAAGTTTTTTTCCATTAATAATTTTCATTTGATGTATAAAAAAAATATTTTATAATGTTGCTCAATTCTTAAACAAATGCAATATTAATAATTATTGGGGGATAGTTTAATTGGTAGAACAGCGGGTTTTGATCCCGTCAGTCCAGGTTCGAGT
>NZIN01000018.1 GCA_002689905.1 Rickettsiales bacterium | reverse complement strand
TTAACTTAATCAGAATATTCTTGTAATCATTTAAATTATTGAAAGATTTCATCCAAAAAAGTTTAAGCTTGGCCTCGAGTTTAAAGTCTAATAAATTTTCATTATTACAAACAATGATTACATCAGCTATCATTTTAATTTTTTCAGCTTTAGTAATATTTTTCCAATTTACTCCTTCTAGATTCTTTTCTATTTCCGTATTATTGTAAACTGTAACTTGATGACCTATTTTGACTAATTCCTGAGTAAAATGAATTATGCTTTTCTGATGATAATCTAGAGCTTTTAAATTCAAAGAAAATGAAGTAAAATTTATTGTGTTATCTAAAAAAATAAAATGCATTATTGAACTTTAAACTATGAATGATACAAAAACTAATATTATAAAGGTTTATGGAAAAAATATAGATAGTTTTTTTCAAAACATAATAACTAATAATATTGAAAGTTTAAATAATGACAACTCTATATATACTGCTATTTTATCGCCTCAAGGAAAATATCTTCATGATTTCATTATGATAAAAGAAAATAATTTCTTCCTGATAGAAGCTAATGATAATAAAATTTCAAGTTTAATTAAGGAAATAAAAAAATACGATATAAGGAATGAAATTAAAATTGAAGAACAAAAAGATCTGATAACGAGTGTAATAATAAAAGAAAACTTACATGATAATTATTTAGAAAAAATTAATGAAAAAAAAAAATTTAAAGATAAAGATTATTTATTTTTTATAGATCCAAGGTCTGAAAGTTTTTTATATAGATTCTGGTTTAATAAAAATTTCAATCATAATAATGAATTAAATTTTTCTACAGAAAAAAACGTAGAAACAAAAAGAATTTCTTTAAGTATTCCTAATACTAATAAAGATTTAATTTATAATAAAAGCTTTATCCTAAATTATAATTTCGAAAACATAAATGCTATATCCTTTGATAAAGGATGTTACATAGGACAAGAGAATACAGCTAGACAAAAGTATAGGGGAAGTCAAAAATATTCATTAAAGACCATAAAAATAATAGAAGGGAATTTGCCTAATTCAAACCATGATCTTTTCATTAAAAATATGAAGATAGGTACTATAAAATCTAGTAGTAATGACCTATGTTTATGTTTATTAAGAACTTCAAATGAAATTAAAAAGAATGAAAAGTTTAAAACTGATACTGGATTAACCTTTAAAGCTTTATGAATCTTCAAATATTACAGATTGTGCTGCGGCTAATCTAGCGATAGGTATTCTATAAGGAGAACATGAAACATAGTCTAGTTTTAACTTATTACAAAAATTAATTGACTTAGGATCGCCTCCATGTTCACCACAAATTCCTAACTTTATGCTTTCATTAACTTTTTTAGCTTCATCTTTTGCAATTTTGATTAATTGGCCTACACCACTAGTATCTAAACTTATAAATGGGTCAACTTCTATAATATTTTTTTCTATATACGCGTCTAAAAATCTGGCTGAGTCATCCCTACTTATTCCGTAAGTTGTCTGTGTTAAATCATTAGTACCAAAACTAAAAAAATCTGCATGTTTTGCAATTTCACCTGAAAGAAGTGCCGCTCTAGGTAGCTCTATCATAGTTCCTATCAGCAGTTTAGGTAATTTGCCCTTAATTTTTTCTATTGAATTCATTTCTTCCTTAATGGAGTTTTTAATCAATTTTAATTCTTGAGCAGAAAAAATAAGAGGTATCATGATTTCTATAGAAGGGCTTTTCCCTATTTCATTTTCTACTTCAACTGCCGCCTCAATTATTGCTTTGGCTTGCATCCTATAAATTTCAGGAAAAGTAATACCTAGCCTAGACCCTCTATGCCCCAACATAGGGTTTAATTCTCCTAATTGCTCAATTCTTGAGTTTAAATCTGACTTGCTAATATTAAGTTTTTTAAGCAGTTCTGTATTTTCTTCACTTGTTTTAGGTAAAAACTCGTGTAAAGGAGGGTCTAAAAGTCTTATGGTAACGGGTCTGAATTCCATAATTTTAAATATACTTTTGAAATCTTCTCTCTGAAAAGGTTCTAGTTTTTTTAAAGCTTGTTTTCTCTCTTCTAAATCTTGAGCTAATATCATTTGTCTCATAAATAAAATTCTATTATTATCAAAAAACATATGTTCTGTTCTGCATAACCCAATACCTTCAGCCCCAAATTTTTTAGCTATATTTACATCTTCTGGTGTTTCAGCATTTGTTCTTATAGATAACTTTCTTAGTTCATCTGACCATTGCATTATAATATTAAAGTAACTGGATAACTCAGGTTCTACAGTTGATATTTTACCTAATATAACCTCTCCACTAGAGCCATTTATCGTAATTATTTCTTCATTTTTTATTATAGTATCTTTTATTATTAATTTTTTTTCAGTCTCATTAATATTGATTTCAGAAGCTCCAGAAACACAAGGCCTTCCCATACCCCTAGCAACTACAGCAGCATGGCTCGTCATACCTCCTCTCCCAGTTAAAATACCTTTTGCTGCATGCATTCCATGAATATCTTCTGGACTAGTCTCTGATCTAACTAATATTACGTCAACTCCTGAAGCAGCTAATTTTTCTGCATCATCAGCAGTAAAAACTACCTTACCTGAAGCTGCACCTGGTGATGCTGGTAAACCTTTTGTTAGTATTTCTTTTACGGAATCTGGGTCTAGTGTGGGGTGTAATAACTGTTCTAGAGTTTCAGGGTTAATTCTTATTATTGCCTCTTTTTTTGAGATCACTTTTTCTTCTACCAAATCTACTGCTATTTTGATGGCTGCACTTGTAGTTCTTTTACCATTTCTAGTTTGTAATATCCAAAGTTTATTTTGTTGTATAGTAAACTCAACATCTTGCATATCTAAATAATGCTCTTCAAGTTTGTTAAAGACCGTAATCAATTCATTATATTTTTTAGGCATTTTTTCCTCTAAAGAGTCACCTTTACTATTTCCTTCTTTTTTTTTACTTAAAGGCTGAGGTGTTCTTATACCCGCCACTACATCTTCACCTTGAGCATTAACTAAATATTCTCCATATATTTCTTTTTCTCCTGTAGATGGATTCCTAGTAAAAGCTACTCCTGTGCAACAATCATCTCCCATGTTACCAAAAACCATTGCCTGAATATTTACAGCAGTTCCCCATTCCTCGGGTATATCATTTAGTTTTCTATAAGTTATAGCTCTTTGATTTTTCCAACTATCAAATACTGCAGAAATTGCTCCCCATAATTGATGATTAGGGTCTTGAGGAAATTCCTTTTTCGTAACTTCATAAATATGTTTTTTATATCTATCAACCAGTTGCTCTAAATTTTCCTCAGATAAATCAGTATCTAGAATTACGTTATTAGAAAGCTTTTCTTCTTCCAGAATTTCTTCAAAATCTGTGTGAGGTATTCCCAAAACAATATCAGAATACATTTGTATGAAACGTCTGTAACTATCTAATGCAAACCTTTTATCATTACTAGCTTTAGCTAAATCTATAACTGTAGCATCATTTAATCCTAAATTTAGTACTGTATCCATCATACCAGGCATAGAAGCTCTACTTCCTGATCTTACTGAAACAAGTAATGGGTTATCGCCTCCTCCAAATTTAAAATTTAGTTTTGTTTCTATATTTTTTATTGCTTCATCTACCTGAGAAATAAGATCATTAGGGTAATTTTTCTCATGTGAATAATAATAGTCACATACCTTGGTAGAAATAGTAAATCCTGGTGGAACCGAAATATCTAGTTTATTCATTTCAGCTAAGTTAGCCCCTTTTCCACCAAGTATATTCCTCATAGCTGCATTACCATCAGCTTTACCAAAACCAAAATTATAAACCCACTTACTCATAGTTCTTTACCTTTAATAATTTTTGAAAAATTAGCTACCTGCATTAAACAATTCTTTATATCAGATAATAGACATAATCTGTTAACTTTTAAAAGAATATTTTTATCGTTAATTTGAACTTCTTCGAAAAATGTATTAATAGGCTTTGTAAATAATACTAGCTTACTCAAATTATAATATAAATCAGTTTCGTTATATTTAAAATTCTCAATTATCAGATTATACAATTCTTTCTCATAATTAGATTGCAACAAACTCTTTTTTAAATAGACTTTGCCCATAGTTTTTATTTTTTCTTCAGAACTTTCTAAAATATTTAATATTCTTTTAAAAGCAATTAAAAAATTTTCACCTTCTTTAGTTTTTGTAAAACGGTATAGATTTTCACAATTCCTATCTATATTTATAAGATTAATATTATCTTTATCTAAAATCATACTTTTAAAAATAATCGCTTTATCAATATTATTAACCTTAATCAGGTTTTCTATCCTTTCTAAGATAAAATTGAGAATTTTTTTCTTATCCTCATCAGTATTTTTTATAATTATAGATTTGAGTTTTACATATTGATCAACAGATTTTCCTATTAAACTTGTTAAATTAAAAGATAATTGACTTTCAGATATTATTCTTATGATGCCTAATCCTGCCCTTCTTAATGCATATGGATCCTTAGAACTAGAAGGCTCTAAACCTATCAAAAAAAAACCCACCAAACTGTCTATTTTATCAATAATTGCTAGGATTTTTGATATTTTCGTCTCTGGACACTTATCTAATGGACCATATGGTTTATAGTGATCTCTAATTGCTTTACTAACGCTCGTATTAAAGCCCTGTTTTTGTGAGTAATAATAACCCATAGTTCCTTGCAATGAAGGAAACTCTCTAACTAATTCTGCGGGTAAGTCATTTTTACATAAACTAACTGCATCTAACAAATCTTTACTATTTTTACTGTCCATATTTAAATTTTTTATAAAAAAATTAGTTATTATTTTCATTCTTTCAACTTTTTGCTGAATAGTACCTAATTTATTATGAAAAATAATTCTTCTAAGCTCTTCTGTTTTATTTTTAAAGTCAGAATTATTATCTTTATCCCAAAAGAAACTTGCATCATCAAGTCTAGCCTCTATAACACATTGGTTACCATATATAATTTGTTTTCCTTTATCATGAGGATCTATATTCGAAATAATAATAAAAAAGTTAGATAATTTATTTTCATTATCGTATAGAGGAAAATATTTTTGGTTTTTTTTCATTGAAGTAATAAGTACTTCACTTGGAAGTTTAAGAAAATTTTTGTCAAACTTAGCTAAAAACAAACAAGGATACTCTACTAAATTTGTTACTTCTTTTAAAAGGTTTTGGTCTACATGTAATTGTAATTTATATCTCAATGCAATTTTTTCTGCCTGCTCTAATATAATTTTTTCTCTTTCCTCTTGTTTTATTATTACATTTATATTTTTTAATTCTGCAAAGTATTCGTCTATTGATTTTATAGTTATTTTTTTATTTATTAGAGGATCACTATTTAAAATATAGTCATTAGAAACTAATTCTTTTAAATTAAATTTAAGTAATTTTTTATCATAAATACATAAAATATTTTTTAATGGTCTTATCCATCTCAAACTATTATGTCCCCATCTCATTGATTTTTTCCAGGGTACTTTACTTAAATTTGATTCAAGTATTTTTACTAAAGTTTTTTGTATGTCTGATTCTAATACTTTTCTCTCTATGAAATAATAGTCTCCTTTTTTTGTTTTTTTTGTTTTTAATTTATCAACAGTAGTGTTATGTGACTTGGCAAAACCTTCTGCTGCCTTTATTGGAGCCTTCAAGCTTGGCCCATCAATTACAACTATACTTTCTTTCGGCCTTATATCATAAAAAACATAAGTAAGTCTTTTAGTGCTAAAAAAATATTCAGTTTTTTTAAAAGCCAAGTTATTTTTTTGGAAGCTATTTAATAATAAATTTCCTATATCAATTGCAGAAGTTTCTATTAAACTTGCTGGCATTTCTTCTGACATTAATTCTAATAAAAAATCTGACATTAATTCTTTCCAATTTTCTTAATGTAAACTTCACAACAATTCTTTGATATTTCTCTTACTCTTTTGATGTAAGACGCTCTTTCTGAAACGCTTAATACACCTCTTGCGTCTAGCAAATTAAAAAAATGACTAGCCTTAATACATTTTTCGTAAGCAGGAAGAACTATATTTTTCTCCAATAAAAACTTTGCTTCTAACTCGCAATTTTCAAAACTAGACTTAACAATTTCTATATTGGCATAGTCAAAATTATAAAATGATTGTTGGATTTCATTTTCTAAAAAAATATCCCCATAAGTTTTTCCATTATTGCTCCATATTACATCGTAAATATTTTTTTTATCTTGTATAAACATAGCCAATCGTTCTAATCCATAAGTAATCTCTCCACTAATTGGATTACAGTCTATACCACCCACCTGCTGAAAATAAGTAAATTGAGTGATTTCCATACCATTACACCAAACCTCCCAACCAAGGCCCCATGCACCTAAAGTTGGACTTTCCCAATCATCTTCTACAAACCTTATATCATTATTTTTTAAATTAATACCCAAACTGTCTATGCTTTTTAAATATAGGTTTTGCATTTCTAAAGGAGAAGGTTTAAGTATTACTTGAAATTGATAGTATTGTTGCATTCTATTTGGATTTTCTCCATACCTGCCATCTGTAGGTCTTCTACAATGTTGAACATAAGCACAATTCCACTCATCACTACCTAGACTTTTTAGAAGTGTAGCAGGATGAAATGTTCCCGCACCTACTTCTAAATCTAAAGGTTGAATAATAGTACAACTTTGACTTTGCCAGAACTTTTGCAAGCAAAAAATTATATCTTCAAATGTTAAAAAATTATCTGGTTTCATTTTTGTTCACGCATACTGGACACTTATCTTTATTTGCTCCACTATAAAAACTTCCACACTTATTACATTCTATAAGAGCTTCATCGTTATTTCCATTATCATTATTTTTAGTAGTTTCAGATAGATTATTATTTTTTACTTTTTTTTCTATGATTCTAAAAAAATTCCATACTAAAAACAGAATTAAAAATAAAAGAAGAATTTTTGGAAAGCTAAAACCTAACATTTTGATATAGAGTTATAATCCAAATTTAGACCACATAACTCTTTCCTCAATCTTATTCATCAAACTATTAATAACATAATCACTGCCGTGCTCTAATTTATTAGATAAAAACTTTTGCTTAAACCAAGAAGTTTTCTTTGAAAAATCTTTAAACTTTACGTCTTCACCAAATATATTTTTCATTACATTATAATAATCACCTATACCATCAATGAGTCCTAGTTCTTTTGCTTTTAAACCACTCCATACTCCAGCATTGAACAAAATATCATCTTTAGCTTTTAATCTTTTTCCTCTTCTTTTCTTAACCCAATTAATAAACTGTTCATGTAAGTCCTTTTGTATAGTCAAAATTTGCTTAACGTCCTCTTTTTTCTCAGGTAAAAAAGGATCTAACAGACCTTTATTTTTTCCTTGAGAATATACTCTCCTCTCAATTCCAATCTTTTTTAGAGCCTCTACTGCACCAAATCCAGCGGTGATGACACCAATACTACCAATGATAGAACTCTCCATAGCAAAAATTTTATCTGCACTGCAACTAAGCCAATATCCTCCAGACGCCGCTAAATCTTCTACGAAAGCATATACTGGTATTTCTTTTTCTTTAGCTAAATCTCTAATTCTGTTAGCTATTAAAGCAGATTGGACTGGTGAACCTCCTGGTGAATTAATTAATAATACTAGTGCTTTTATATTTTTGTACAAAAATGCTTTTGTTAACGAATCAGATAAATCATTTAGATTTAAACCTCCTCTGCTTCCTATTCTTGTTTCTGTTGATATTATGCCAGATAACTTAATTATTCCTATTATAGATTTCTTTGAAATAAACACTATTAACCTCAGTAATGATTTAATTTTTTAATTTAATTACTTTAACTCTTAAATTAGTTTTTTTAAACTATTATAGTGACAATTTAAATAAAAAATATATGTTAAGTATCTAACGCAGGATTATTTCAAAAACTTATTTTATGCGAATCTGGAATTAAATTGCAAAATTTACTGTTTAAAAATAAGAAAATTAATTTAGCTAATAAAAAGCTTTCTAGCGATAAGTCTGACAATTTCATGAAAAATTTAATTCAAGATGACTTAAAACTAGTTAATAATTTCATGATTTCTAGTATCAAGTCTGAAGTACCTTTAATACCTTTATTATCTGAATATCTAATAAATTCAGGAGGTAAGAGAATACGCCCAGCACTAACTATACTTTTTTCAAAACTGTTTGGATATAAATATGGTTCAAGACATATTCATTTATCTTCTTGTATAGAGTTCATACATATGGCTTCACTTCTTCATGATGATGTTGTTGATGAGAGTGAATTTAGAAGGGGAAAAAAAACTGCCAATAAAATATGGGGCAATAAGGCAAGTGTATTAGTAGGTGATTATATTTTTACAAAAGCTTTTCAAATAATGGTAGCAGATCAAGATCAGAATGTTCTCAAAGTATTATCAGATGCTTCTAAGTCACTTGCGCAAGGTGAAGTTATGCAACTAAGCTTAAAGAATAATATAGATATAGATGAGAAAAGATATTTTAAAGTAATTGAAGATAAAACTGCAAAATTATTTTCCTCTTCAGCAATGGTAGGAGGAATTATAGCTAAATGCTCTCAAAATTATATCACTAAATTAGAACAGTTTGGAAATAATATAGGTATTGCATTTCAATTATTAGATGATGCTCTAGATTACGAACAGTCCATTAATAATATGGGGAAAAATAGTGGGGATGATTTTAAAGAAGGCAAAGTAACATTACCTGTTCTTCTCGCTTTGAAAGAAGCTAATGTCTCGGAGAAAATTTTTTGGAAAAAAGTAATTGAAGACCTAGACCAAGATGATGATGATTTTCAAAATGCTCAAAAAATTCTAAAAAAACATGATACAGTTAATGCCACCAAAAAAATAGCTAAGAAATATGCTGTGAAAGCAAAAGACCTTTTGAAAGAGTTTCCAGAAAATATTTATAATGAAGCACTCTTAGAAATTACTGAATTCGTTTTTACTAGAGACAGTTAAAACAAGCTAACATCAATAACATCATTTATATTTAAAGCCTTTATAATGGCAAAGCACTTAATGCCCTTTTTAATTTTTAATTTAATAAAAGACTTTTTTGTTAGATGAGCTTTAAAGCTGTTTTTATCAAATTTTAGAACAAGACATACTAAGCCTTTTTGATCTATAATTTCTTCTACTTCTGTTTTTATATAATTTAAAGAACTAATTTGGCTTGGTATAACTTTAGAAATAATAATATCAGTAGATTTAATTTTAACCATTACTTTTTGTTTGAGATTAAGAGCCTTTGAAAAAACTATTAATTTCTCTTTTCCAAATTTTATCTCAGTTAAACCTTGTTTATTGTCTATTTTTTCAACCTCCCCTTTCAAATAAGAATTTTTAAAAATAGCATTATCACTTTTATTATAGAAAGTTAAAGAATTATTCCTGTCTCCTGAATAAACCAATCTTCCATCTTCTATGAAATGAATGTTGTTTCCTAATACAAAAGTTTCTGTAATAGAATGAGACACATATATTGCAGGTATATTCAATATGTCATTGATTTTAATAATATAAGTAATTAATTCATTTTTTCTTTCTTGATCTAAGGATGCTAACGGTTCATCCATTAATAATATATCTGGTTGACTAAGAAGTGCTCTTCCTATAGCAACTCTTTGTTTTTCTCCTCCTGATAAATTTTCTGGAAATCTCTTAATTAGTTTTTTTAAATCTAGCATTTCAATAATTTCTTTTTGCTTAAAGTTTAAGACTCTTTTTTTATTAAGTTTTAATCCATATAATAAGTTTTGTTTTACATTCATATGTGGAAATAGTCTTGATTCTTGAAATATATATCCTATCTTTCTTTCAGACACCGGTAAAAAAATACCTTCATCAGTATTGGAAAGTATCTTATTATTGATTATTATTTTACTTTTTTCTGCCTTTTTTAGTCCTGCAATACAATTTATAATCGAAGTTTTACCCGAACCTGAAGGACCAAACAAGCAGTTAATTCCATCTACAAGGTTAATTTTTACATCTAGAGTGAACTTATTTATTTTTGTTTGAATTAATATAATATTTTTCAATTATTTTCTCTTTTATACTTGGAAATTCTCTCAAAAATTATTTCTGACAATATCAAAGAAAATATTGATATAATAATCGCTATTATAGTTAGTCTCATTGCCATTAATTCTCCATTAGGCATTTGTAAGAAGTTATAAATGGCAGTAGACAAAGTTTGCGTCTCTCCAGGTATATTGGATACAAATGTTACTGTAGCTCCAAATTCTCCCAGTGATCGAGCAAAACATAAAGTGAAACCAGCTATTATTCCAGGAAGAGCCAAGGGAAGCGTTATAGTTAAAAATATAATCAACCTGTTTGCTCCAAGAGTTTTGGCTGCTTCTTCATATTTAACATCAATCATTTCTATAGAAACTTTTATAGCTCTGATCATTAAAGGAAAACCCATTATAGCACAAGCTAAAGCAGCTCCTGTCCATTTAAAAGCGAATGTAAAATTAAAATATTTTAATAAAAACTTACCAATAACACCATTGACTCCAAATGTAATGAGCAGAATATATCCTGTAACTACTGGTGGTAAAACTAGAGGTAAATTAAACAAACTAATTAAAAGCTTTTTAAAAATAAAATTTTTTCTAGCAAATACGTACCCTAACACTATAGCTATAGGCAAACTAATAAGCGATGCAACTAAAGCAATTTTAAGAGATAAATAGATTGCTGATAATTCTTCTGGTGTTAGATTAATCATTTTTAACTATAAAACCCCATTTTTTTAAAACTGATAGACTATCATCACTTAACAAAAAATCATAAAAAACTTTTGTCTTAGCTTTATTATTTAAAGTAGCTATAGGATAAATTATTTCATTATATTTATCTTGTTCTAAATTATAAATAATTTTAACTTTATCAATAGCTAAAGCATCTGATAAATATACTATTCCATACTCTAATTCTCCTCTAGCAACAAAATTCAGTGCTGCTCTTACATTAATACTCTCCACATATTTTGTATTTAATTTACTCCATGCTTTGATATTTTTTAGGTAATCCAAAGCATATATTCCTGCAGGAATTGCTTTAGTCATAGCTAAAGATATTTTTGTTTTACTATTGAAAAGTTTTTCTTTCAAACCCTTTATGTTTTTTATCATAGGAATATCATTATTTTTATTAGTAATTAAAACTAACGAATTATATAAAAAGATTTTTCTAGTATCTTTTATAATCAAGTTTTTTGATTGCAAATAATCCATCCATGCCTCATTAGCAGATATGAATAAATCAGGTCTAGCTCCATTTTTTATTTGCAAGGCTAATTGAGAGGTTCCCATATAAACCGGTTTTACATTATACTTTTTATTTTTTTTTATAAAATGCGAAAGCAGTTCATCAAGACCTTCAGTTAAACTTATTGGGGCATAAAGAAGTATTTCTTTTTGACTGCCCTGTAAAGGACAATGAAGAAGAATGATTAAAGCCAAAGAAAAAACTGAAGGTAAATTTTTAGTTTTAAAAATATCAATCATAAAAAACTCAAATTAGCTTAACATAATTTAAGTAAAAATATTTACACTTTTAAACTTATGAATTTGTTCTTGTTATGATTATATATCTGCATTTCACAATTTTTTATATTGAACCATAAAGCATAAATATTAACATCCTTTTTCTTTACAGCTTTTTTTACAAAGTCATAAGAAAGTATGTTTTTTACAGACAATAATACAGCCTCTTTTTCTATCAGCTCATAATTATTAGTATTTTTTATAATTTTATTTAAAGGTTTTAAGATATCTAACCAATTAGAAATGTTTAAAGTATTATTCTTTTCTATAGCGTTATCACAATATGCTTTAACTCCTCCACAATTAGAATGTCCTACAACAATAATGTTTTTTACTTTAAGGTTTAGCACTGCATATTCCAAAGCAGCTCCAGAACTACACATTTTATTTTTACTATTTTTTTCTGGAATTAAGCTGGCAATATTTCTTTGCACAAAAAACTCTCCCGGTTCGGAACAAAAGAAGTCTAATGCGTTGATTCTACTATCACAACAAGTAACAAGAAATGTCTTAGGACTTTGACCTTTTGAATATAATGTTCTAAACTTTTGCTTATTTAATTTAGATAAAGAATATTTCCATTTTTTAAATCTATTTTTTAAAATAGTTGGTAAAGGATATAAAATTTGGTCGTTATCTAGCATAATATTTAAAGGTTAAATTTGAAAACATTTATCTATTGTTACATTATTATAGTTTTTATAATAATTTGTATAGTTCTTTATAGTGAAGTTATTTCATAAATATTTAAACTTTGGAATACAATAGTTGACATTTATAAAATCTTCATTACAACGGTATTTTAAACTGAGGATATATGTTAATAGATAAAAATGTAATTAAAAAAAATAAAGAAGATGAATTATGTGAGACAAAAAACTGGCAGAGTAACAGATGGAAAGACGTATCTAGAGATTACTCTCCAGAGGACGTAAAAAAACTAAGTGGTTCCTTAAGAATAGAACATACGATTGCCGACAAAGGGGCTAAAAAATTATGGAATCTACTAAAAACAGAAGATTACATAAATACTTTGGGCACTTACACTGGTAATATGGGTGTTCAACAAGCAAAAGCTGGACTTAAAGCAATTTATGTATCAGGTTGGCAGGTTGCTGCTGATGCTAATTTATCTGGTAATATATATCCTGACCAAAGCTTATATCCTGTGAATAGTGTTCCTGAAGTGGTGAATAGGATTAACAAAGGATTTCAAAGAGCTGACCTAATTCAAACAATGGAAAAAGAAGATAATGTTAAAAGTAGCGATATAGACTATTATCTCCCAATAATTGCTGATGCTGAAGCAGGTTTTGGAGGTCCTTTAAATGTTTTTGAATTAATGAAAAGCATGATAGAAGCAGGAGCCTCAGGTGTTCACTTTGAAGATCAGCTATCTTCAGAGAAAAAATGTGGGCATTTAGGGGGTAAAGTATTAGTACCTACATCTAATTTTGAAAAAATAATTAATACTGCTAGATTAGCAAGTGATGTTTTAAATATACCTTCTGTCATTATGGCCAGAACAGATGCAAATGCTGCTAGATTACTAACTAGTGATATAGATGAGAGAGATAAGCCATTTCTAACAGGAGAAAGAACTTCAGAAGGCTTTTTTAGAATTTCAGGAGGTCTTGATTGTGCTATTGCACGTGGAATAGCTTATGCAAAGTATGCAGACCTAATATGGTGTGAAACAGATAAACCTGACTTAAACGAAGCTAAAAAGTTTGCAGAGGCAATTAAGAAGGTTTATCCTGAAAAGATGCTTGCTTATAATTGCTCTCCATCCTTTAATTGGAAAAAACATTTAGATGATTCTCAGATCGGCAGTTTTCAAAAAGAGCTTGGTGCAATGGGGTATAAATTCCAATTTATAACACTTGCTGGGTTTCATAACTTAAATCTTTCTACTTTTAATTTAGCTAAAAACTATGCAGAGACAGGAATGTCGGCGTATGCAAACTTACAAGAAGAAGAGTTTGCAAAAGAAAATGAAGGTTATAGTGCAATAAAACATCAAAGAGAAGTTGGAGTAAGTTATTTTGATAAAATATCTGAAATAATTTCTTCAGGCAAAAGTTCTACAACAGCCATGCAAGACTCAACAGAAGCAGAACAATTTTAATTATGACAGAAGAAAATATTAATAAAGGTATGCAACAAGCAAAAGGTGGTATATTTGCTCAGGCTGATATAGAAATGTTAAGAAAAGCTTTAGAGTATTATATTAAAAACCATAAACCTCTAGATTCAAGTGAAGAATCTAAGGCAAGTCTTTTATTTCATCGTTTAGGACGAATGGGCCTTAAGTAAAACATTATTTTTTTTTGCGCTCCTGCAGAGACTCGAACTCTAACCATAGGTTTCGAAGACCTATATGCTATCCAATTACACCACAAGAGCTTATTTTACTTTATAGTAAAGATGAAAAAAAACTATTTATTTAATTAATCAGTAAAACTTAGTTTATAAAATTAGATATAATATCATAAATTTATTAATAATTAAAAATGCAAAAAAATTATTTTGTAAATTTTGTAAATTTTGTAGATTTATAGTAAAATAATTGCATGAAAGATATTTTGCTTTCTTTTATTACTTTACCAGGACTTATAATAATAATATATGTGCTTGCTTTAACCTCTAATAAAAGAAATAAGTTTAAAATGTTTTCAGTTGCTTTATTTTTATTTTTTTTATTCAGTTTACCTATTTTTAATAAAATAATTAGTTTTCCATTAGTATCATTACCTAAATACCTAATTAATGATAAAACAAATAACTTAGATAATGCTAGTGCAATTTTAGTTTTAACTGGCGGAGTATATAAAAATATTCTAGATGAATGGCAACCTAGCAGATCAACAGAAGATAGAGTATATATAGCCAAAAAAATATTAACTAATTATAAATTACCATTGGTTATATCAGGTGGTTTTACTGCAGAAAATGCTCCAAGTGAAGCACAAGTAACAAAAAAATATTATAATTTATCTAATGCTATACTAGATAACTCTAGTGTAAATACCTATCAAAGTGCTATAAGTTTAAAAAGTTATTGCTCAAATTTAAAAGGTTCTTTACTTTTGATTACAGATAAATATCACACATTAAGAAGCTTTCTATCCTTTAGAAGCCAAGGTTGTAATGTCTTAATTTATAATCATAGTAACAAGATAACATTTCTCGATATTATACCTAAAATTCAAGGATTTTCCCGGTTTAATAAAGCAATTTATGAGTATGCAGGTATAATGTATTATGTTTTAACATTAAAAATTAATCCTTTTAATGTCTTTTAAATTATTCGGGTTTATTTAAAGTCAAAGGGTATTTAATTTTCATATTTAAACTCATTGGAAAACTTGAGTTTGAATTGATAGATTTAGCTAAAGGCATATTTATTTTTCCAAACCCTGATACTCCAGCAAAAACTCCAAAACCTTGGACTAAATTTAATTTACCTGAACAGTTTGGATTTCCATTTATTGCTGCAGATGTATTACAACTCCAAGATGTAATTAAAGTGCCTTCATTCTTGACATTTTTTATGTAACAATATCCTTGCAAATCTTCAACCACTGCAAAACCACAACTAAAACCTCTGCCTTTATAAGATCTTCCTAAAAAATCGCACTCTAAATTTGCATTATGAAAATTGTTATCATCATTACTTGTAATCTTTCCCATTAGTGTACCTTTTATTATCTCGTCTTCTTCAATACTTTTGAAATTAATTTTATTTTCTTCATTAATAATTATATCTAATTTCACCTGAGAGAAGTCATTATCACCTTTTACAATTAAGGAAATAGAGAAAATAAAGATTACCATTAGATATATTTTTAACTTCATAGTATAATCATAACTTATTAATATGTTTGTGAAATAATTATTTAAACCTTGTTTTAATTTAAAAGTATATTATTTCATTAGATAACAAAAGGATTTATTATGTTCAACATACGTAAAGTACAAGCACACTGTGATATACCCTGTAAAGTCTATGATCCAGGCATCATACAATATTCAACACTAAGCATAGTTAGGTTTATAGATCTTATTAACGAAGAAGTTAAGGAAGCTGAAATGAACAGCAATAATATTGCCCAGCTATCTAGATTAGTAGCTGTAAAAGAACAACATGCTAAAGAAGTAAAAGATGAGGTGGCAACTATCTGGGGTGATTATTTTAAAGAACCTCAAATACAAAAACACCCTCAGGTTCACGAGCTCGTTCACTCAATCATGCAACTTGCATCAAAATGTAAGCAGGGAATAAATAGAGAAGATGGAGTAGAATTATTAAAGAAAGTTAATAAATTCACTGAAATTTTTTGGGATACCAAGGGTATTAAAACGGAAAAAAAGTATGCCCCATACCCTCCAGAGCTAGTTATAGTTTGTCCAGTTTTAAAGAGTGTTTAAAATATTTAAAGTTTCTGGAACCAGTATGGAACCTACTGTAATGTCAGGTGACCTAATACTTTCTACTATAATTTTTAAAAGGATTCTAAAAAAGAACAATTTAGTTATATTTTTTGATAAAACCCACAGTTTTATCATAAAAAGAATTTCTAATATAAATAACAATAATATCATTCTTAAATGTGACAACAGAAAATCTGATTCTGTATTTTGTCAGAGCCCAATTAATAAAAATAAAGTATTATTTGTCGTTTTACTTATTGTTAAAAAAAAATATGTAAATTTTGTAATAAAGTGTAAGAGAAAGATTTTATTTTTTATTTAATTTTTTACTTTTTTAATTTATAATACTTTTGGGAGGAGAGATTATGATTAAAATTCTTACATCATTAAAACTTACTTTAATAACTGGTTCAGTAATTACTTTAGCCTTTCTTATATATTATTCAACTTTAGGTTATAGTTTTGATATATATTTTTTTCAGTTTATTTTTAGATATATACACGTTTTAGC
>NZIN01000017.1 GCA_002689905.1 Rickettsiales bacterium | reverse complement strand
GATACACCAAGACGGACAGGGCATAGTAGGATCATATGTACACGAAGTTGCAGAGCAAAAAGGAATAGAGACAACACTGGCGGCCAGACAGGAAAACTTCCCACTACAGGTCAAAGTTAAAAAGCAGTAAGATGGAACTGAAGGATTTTGTACTTGAGAATCAAAAAGTAATTGATTTGGTCAAGGACAGGACCGGAGGCAACACCCAAGTGGACATGTACTATGGCACACTGGACTACGCCACAGCAAGATTCCATTCCATACTGATTGAACTGTCACAGGACAAACTCAAAGAACAGGAACACCAAGCAGAAGTGATGAAATGCTTTGAGACCATACAAGCATTCTATAGGAATGTGCAGAGGTACAGATTCTGGCCATGGATAGCGAGACCGTTCATCCGCATGGTACTACACAGCATGGGCACGAGGCGTATACCAGAGATAAAGAAATTGTTGAACAACATCAATAATTAATAATATGTTAGAAAATAGTTTTGAGATAGATTCATTTCTTGATGATGACGAAATAATAGCCTTACTTAGGTTTTATAAAACGCTACCTAAAACTGCGAACAGTGGAGATTTTCATGCATACACTACAGGGTTTCCATGGAATGATCTTCCAATGGAAACTATAAAAAATAAAATACAAAGCACTTTCACGCATTCCAATATCACCGTGGCAATGTTCCTTGAGGAATATATCCCATGGACAGTACACACAGACTATTTCAAGGACGACGAAGTGCCACATTACGCCGTGTTGTTTCCGCTAGAGTACGAAGACAAGGATACCCACACAATAATCTTCGATCAACAGGCGACTGTCAAGGATTGGAAAACCAAAATACAGCAAACGACAGGATTTCAATACACGGAACAGCAGAGGAAACTTCTCAATCACATAAACGGCGACCTACTAGAAAAATTATCTATAGACAAAGTTTGTAAATGGAAGAAAGGAAAAATGATAGCATGGCATAGGAATCTCCTGCATACCAGTGATAATTTCAAAAACGCAGGCATAGAGAAGAAAACAGCCTTGGTATTATTTTTAAATAAAGATGATTAATTGTGATTTGCTGATAGTTACAGCACCGTACACGGAAACGGGACAACCTTTACAGGCACCTGCAATAATAAAAGCCTGTGTAATGGAACATGGATTTTCAGCAAGGACACATGATATCAATCACGATTTTGTAAATCTACAGAATTCAGACAAGGAAAAATTTGAGTTACTAAAAAAATTTTTCTCATTTGGGACGCTGGAGGACAGAGAAAAAATCAAAATAGTCGATGAATACATCAACGAGACCGTGAATAATTTATTATTAAAGTTCAATCCTAAATATGTTGCTGTCAGTGTGTTCACCTATCAATGCCAGCAATTCAGTGAAATGTTCGCCAAAAGAATAAAAGAAGTGTCACCTACTATGAAAATAGTGTTTGGAGGCCAGGGAATCTCGACGCAAGGAATTGGTAGCAGTAATGATGCATGGGCAAAAAGCCTCAAGGCGAGAAAAGTAATAGATCACTTCATTGTGTCAGAGGGAGAAGTTGCTATAGTAAACTTATTAAAGCATGGCAAGGGTGCCGGCGTTGATAACACGGATTGGATACAGCAACTAGATCTCGAACGTTCTCCATTGCCTGATTACTCGGACTATGACCTCGATTCATATGAAGGTGATCAAATAATGATAACAGGAAGTCGAGGGTGTGTAAGAAGATGTACCTTTTGCGACATACACAAGCACTGGAAAAAATTCGTTTACAGGAAAGGACAAGATATAGCAAATGAGATGATCGAGCAAAGTAAGAGGTATAAGAAATATAGATTTGGTTTTACTGACAGTCTTATCAATGGTTCCATGAAAGCATACAGAGATTTCATAGGAGTCATGGCCGACTACAATGAGTCTGCCACTCAAAAAATATCATGGCAAGGACAATTTATTGTTAGAGGTATAAAAGCCATGACAGAGGAAGATTGGAAACTGACCGGTAAGGCAGGTGCCGAGCACTTGTCAATAGGGGTAGAATCCGGCAGTGAAGCTGTGAGAGATCATATGAAAAAACAATTTAGTAATAGTGACATGGATGAATTTGTCGAACAGGCATATTTAAATAAGGTCAACCTACAGTTCTTAATGATCGTGGGATATCCCACAGAAACATATGAAGATTTTTTAGAGACACTAAGGATGTTCAAAAAATACAAAAAATATCAATCTATCGTTAAGGGCGTAACATTAGGTTCGACCCTTGGGGTTCTTCCAGGCACACCACTGGCTGAGGAACACGGCCATGATCTAAGTCTTCATGGTGGTGAGAATTTTTGGATATATGAAAAAAACAAATCATTAACATTTAAAGAACGTATAAAAAGAAGAATAATTGCTGGCGAAGAAATTCAAAAGATGGGGTATTACATAGGCAGTAATGAAAGTCAACTACGATTATTACATTTTCTTTGGGGAGTATATAAAAATGATCAAACACAGTCGGTAGTCGATTTAAATTCTTCCGATGTCAACGAGCAAAAATATTCATGACCAGCATCAATATCGCCCTAGACGTTAAAAATTACAACGAAGGTCCTTGTATAAAGGTCTATACCGATTCAGAAATATTGTTTGACGACAGGGTCAAAGAAAAAGGTCTTTGTAACCTATCATTCGAAACAGAGTTGGTGTTACCAGGCAATTTGACCATAGAACATCACGGAAAGAACATGAAGATAGATACAAAAGTTGGCAGTGACGGTAACATTCTAGACGACAAAGGTTTCTGTATAAAAAATGTGAAAATAGACGAGTGCCTTCTAGTACACGAACTTTTCAAATTCAAATACATAACCGAAACTGGGGCGGTTGTTAAGAACACTAATTATCTGGGTTTCAACGGCAAATTTATCATAGACATAGACAAAGGAGACCTATACGAGTGGTACAGTGGCTGGCAGAAATCACTAGCATCAACACAGGAACTGTTTTCCTTTGATAAATTTAGAAAAGAAATTTTTGATGGTGAAAGCAATCATGATAAGGTGGTTTATTAGATGTTGACAAACTGGCTGTTCTGGGCAATACCACGTAACTATGTCAGGAGATATCTTCTTACATTTTGGCTTGTTATGTTTTTCATTCCGGGATATTTTTTAGGATTGCAATTTACGAAATTAGGATTTATAATAAACTGGCTCTGGTTCGACCTTGTGTTCTATGGTTGGTATAGAGCAAAACAAATGATAGGAGACGATGAATGAAAGCAGTAGTATGGAGTAAACCGGCCTGCCCTTATTGTGATAAGGCCAAGAATTTATTGAAGAACAAAGGCATAGAATACGAGGAAAAGAACATAGCGGAGGGCCACAAGATACAGGACCTACTGGAGCTGGTGCCAAACGCAAGGACCATGCCACAGATATGGCTGGATGGGGAACACCTGGGTGGTTACCACGAGTTAGAAAAGAAACTTAATAGCTAATGAATTTCATATGTTCATCATCTGATGTAGGTCAAGAATATCACTATCTAGAAAGACATCAATCACGAAACGGCTGGAACATCTATCTAGACGAAGGTTGGTCAAAAACAGAAGATTATTTTTTCAAAGGCTTTCGTACAAGTTGGTGTAAAATATATTTTGACCCTATAATAAGGATAGAATCAAATAAACTCAGAGACTTCCCTATCTACTACAATGATGACACAGTAAGCAATTTTCAAAAGTGTGGAAACATTGTGCCTGTAGATGGCACTATACAGATCGATAAAAACATAAAGGTGTCCCATCAGGATAACTTTTATCCAAAAATAACTAGAGAACATCAAACTTTCAAAGAATGTTTTGATTTGCTGTATGACGCTGTGATTGAAAATGTAGGAACATTCGCTTCTACAAACAAACGGAAAGTAATGATGCCAAAGCAGAGAGGCATTGACACCTTGACCTGTAGGAGTGTGTTTGACTATCTTAATGTTGATTACGAGGTTTTCGACTTACCTTACTCAGCACCATCCATGTCAAAAGTAAGCAACGCTCTCGCTGAAAATCATTGGGGATTCAAACAGATAAACGAATACAACGACAGCGTTGTGGTTACTGGATTCTATGGTGACGAATGGGTGCTTCGTAACCCTTATTACGCACACGTTGTATTGTCCAGTAGAGGAGTTAGTATCACAGACACTTTTGACAACATAGATAAATGTTACATGAAAGAATATTTTGAACACTATAGAAATAAATGTTCTGCTCAATCCGTTTTAACCACCGAGAAACTAATGGTTGATGGTTATACCGAGGAACAAATAGAAATATTGCGTACCGAAAGCACCGAGAAACTAATTGTCCAAATCTGTAATGATTTTCAAATTTGGCATGTGAACCAAACCTATTTCTTTTCACCTTTAAAACACATTTCATTGTTGACTTTGTTAAGTGCAGACACAGAAACTCTACTGGGTCAGGTAACAGATGCTAAACTTTCTAAAGCCATTATTGAGAAATGTAATCCTAAACTGCTTGATTTAATAGATCCTTTGAAAAATAAAGACGATCCTGTTTGGTTTCCTTAAGATAATCTAAAATCATATCATGGTTCTCCATTAAAGGAATCAAACAAAACACGTTTTGTGCTACACCGTCTTCGGCCAGCATACGATGTTCGCTGTACCATAAGAGATCATTATCACAATAACTATTATGAACGCTTGGTGCAGGCCATAGGCCTAATCTATTACACCAAAATTGCTGTATTGGACCGTATTTTTTTATCATGTGATCTGCAGGAAACTTATCCATTAAGTCAATCAACAGTTGATTGCCAATACGATTGGTGCTGTATAAGGTGTCAAATTTTTGTACATTTTTTTTCTTTACAAACTTAAATCCGTTCCTAAATCCTTCTATAGGAAACATTTTACCTAGTGTGCAAGTCACAGTGTCAACACATGGATAATTTAAATTCAAACGGAATTCATGTTGTAACCATGCCCAACAACAATCTATAAAAACAGGCACGCCTTTATTAGAACATTTTTCAAGTAATTGTTCACTCCATGACGGAACTTCAAAATTACCGTGTAGTGGCAAAGTAATTACTACACAATCTTTTTCGTTGATGTCGTCTGGAGTAACAAAATATTCAGCGGTCCTTCTGTAATGTGATAACTGGGTTTTATTCCAATATTCCTGCTGATGTATTCTTAATTTTCTATGATTATTTTTTTGTAAAAATTCAATTAATGCATCACGTGTTGACGGCATTGGTAAAAGTTTAAGATCATCTGAAGGAATAAAATGGTTTGTTAACCATTTGTCAGCGGACTCGACCAATTTGTCATACTGTTCATAATCTTGATGGGCGGTGTAAAAGTTTAATTTGTATTCATTTAAGAAAGCAACATACTCTGGATCACGCAGGGCCCTTGTGTCACAGTATAGGTATTTTGCTCTTCCATACACAGATTGGAAGTTCTGTTCGACCTTGTCCCAAGAACGTTCACCCCTGCGTGCCTTGTCATAACTCTGGGCATTGGCTATCAATAATGCTATCTCAAACAAAAAATCAAATCTACTAGATCTTTTTAACGTAGTCCAATGTTTTTCTGTATAGATCATAATCCCTTTCTGATTGGTTAAGTTCAGCCTTGTTGTCATACACGTCTTTCCATTCCGGCATGTAGTCATAAATTTTTGTGTTCCAGTGTGTATCTAATTTTTTTATAAACTCAACACTACTGTCAGTGCTTGGTTCATTTATAAATGAAGTGAACCTCTTATCAACTAAAGGTTTCAAAGCATTGGGTAAATTTTTTGGATGTAATGCCTCCGGTTCGTGAACCAGTGACATCTGTGTCATATGTAATTTCCTGTTTTTACACCATTGTATCAGTTCGGGAAGACAAAGTATATTGATTGCGGAGATGACTGGTTGAATCAAAACATTTAATCTGTTTAGTTGTAATTTTTCTATGTTAGCGATAATAGTGTCCCAATTGGCACCCGGCCTTATGTATTCGTGTTTTAGGCCAACCGCGTCCAGGCTTACAATTATTACAACATTTTCAAACTGTCTTAAGTTGTGTATTAATTGATCATTCAACAGCATGGCATTGGTTGTGACATAAACTGTAATGTGTTGTGCATGATTTTCATCAACCAGCCACTGCACTAAATTTTGAATTCTCTTGTTGTAAAAAGGCTCGCCTCCCATAAGATCGATGTACCTTATTGACTCCGCATTTGTTTTAATAATTTTCTCGCTTGTTTCGTCATACTTGTATGGATCCTTTACAGGTAAACCTATGGTTTCCCAAACCTTGTGTACTTTAGAACTGACATGACTGACACACATCCTACAAGCAAGATTACAACTTGCCCCTGCTAATAATTTTACCTGTAGTGGTTTCAGTTTGCTTTCTTTTTGATTTATCAAATCTGCATGGGGAGGTAATCTTGATTCATTTACACTCTGTCTCATTGATTTTTTTCCTTGGTCCTCATCATTGAAACATTTCCAACATCCTGCAGGTTTTTTGCCCTCCCTCATCTCCTGTCGTACTTGTTTAAGTTCTTCGCCATTCCAATAATCATTAAAATTGTGCTTAGGAGTTTCTTGGCTCTGGTAAAGACAACATGGAGCAAAAGCAGGATTAGAGGTGTCGGAATTTCTATCCAGTGCTATCCATGGGAATATGCATGTGGTTTTGCTGGTACAAGTGCTCTTTGTGATAGGTTTCATCTTTATCAATATATTTAATTATACTATATACTGTTGTAAATTAAAATCATTAATTGACAAAAAACCATTTTGATAATATAATATGTAAAAGGAGAAAAATGATCAAAGAAGCATTGATTAAAAAATTAGAGGGTGATATAGAAGTTGCAAAAGCAGACCTAAGGATCTTCCTAGCGAATCCCATAGGTGTAGCGGAACACATCGACTATGTGATCACTGCCGAGAAGAAACTCGAGGCACTTGCACACGCAGAGGACAAACTAGAATCGCTGACGAAGTTATAACGTGACATACACAGTCAACGACAAGTGTATAATGTGCAAACACACGGACTGCGTTGAGGTATGTCCAGTGGACTGCTTCTACGAGGGCGAGAACATGCTGGTCATAAACCCAGACGAGTGCATCGACTGTGGTGTTTGTGAACCAGAGTGTCCAGAGGACGCCATAAGGCCAGACACAGATGACGAAGGAAAAAAATGGGTAGAGTTCAATGGAGAATGGCCAATAAAATGGCCAGTAATAACAACAAAGAAAGACCCAATGCCAGATTACGAGAAGCACTCCGGGGAATCGGGAAGACTAGAAAAGTATTTTAAGGACAAATAAAATGAAGAAAAAATATTTCACCATACACGATGTAGACACTTATCGCGAATTGTTCAAAACTGATGACCCTGTAGAACTGGTGCATTGGTTGAATGACGAGTCAGTAGACATCGAACTACATGAAATGTGGGTCGCATATGATGGCAAATTCCATGGAGCAGAGTTTCTAAAAGAAAAATTTGCAGAACGAAAACGCATGGACGCGGTCGCAAAATACAACAAGGACAAACACAATGAGAAAAGAAAAGAAGAAATCGAAATGGCAGGCCAAACGAGAGAAGGAGGCCAGCCAGAATTCACAGTTCGATCCCAAGATACATCAACTGGGTAGAGAAGGATATGGATTCCAGATGAAACGGGACATCAAGGCAACCCCGGAGGAACTGTCAGGCAAGAACCTGCCTTTCAAAACAAACACGGACGAATAAAGAATGATAATAGACTGGGACGTAAAAGAAGTTAAAGAGCAGATCGACAAAATCGTGTGGGCGGCCACGGATCCTCAAATGGATGGATTTACAACATGGGGGGCCAAGCAGGACCTATACAAGATACTT
>NZIN01000016.1 GCA_002689905.1 Rickettsiales bacterium | reverse complement strand
ATTGCTGTTGGTGAAAAAATTGGGTTTAAAACTGATCTTGTTGCTCTAAACCCTTTTGATCCTTCACAAAAAGTACCTGTTTATTTTGCAAATTTTGTCTTAATGGATTATGGCTTTGGAGCTGTGTTTGGATGTCCTGCTCACGATCAAAGGGACTTCGATTTTGCAAAAAAATATAATCTTGAAATTAAGGCTGTAGTAAAAGAAGTAAATGATTTAGGAGATTTAGAATTAACTAAAGCTTATACTGGATCTGGTATCTTAATTAATTCTCAATTTTTAAATGGTTTATCAGTAGATGATGCAAAAAAAGAAATAATAAAACAGATTGAAAGTAGGAGCATTGGTAAAGCAAATGTTACATATAGATTAAGAGACTGGTGTGCTTCGAGGCAAAGGTACTGGGGATGTCCTATTCCCATTATCTACAGAGAAGATGGAGAAACAATTGCTGTTGAAGAAAGTGAGCTTCCTATAGAGCTACCCAATGATATAGATTTTTCTAAAGGAGGAAATCCATTAGAAAATCATCCTACATGGAAACATACTATTTGCAAAGAAACTGGACTCAAAGCTGTTAGAGAGACTGACACTCTTGATACATTTTTTGATTCCTCTTGGTATTATTTGCGATTTCTTAATCCTAAAAATGAATTAAATCTTAATTCTAATGAAATAAAGAAATGGTGCCCAGTACATCAATATGTTGGTGGAATTGAGCATGCCGTATTACATCTTTTATATTCAAGGTTTTTCGTTAAAGCATTAAATAGTATAGGAGAAATAAAAATTGATGAACCTTTTAAAGGCCTCTTCTGTCAAGGAATGGTATGTCATCAAACTTATAAAGATGAAGATGGAAAATGGGTTTTTCCTGAAGACTTGATAAGAAAAGAAAATTCTTTTATTCATAAAAAAACAGGAAAAAAAGTTTCAGCTATCAAATCTGAAAAAATGTCTAAGTCTAAGAAAAACATAGTAGACCCGGTGTCTATAATATCAGAATATGGAGCTGACACTGCAAGAATATTTATGCTTTCTGATAGTCCCCCAGAAAGGAACTTGGATTGGAGCAATAGTGGGATAGAGGGATCAAAAAAATTTATAATTAAGATATGGAATTATTTTAATAGGCTCGACTTTAGTAGAAAAGATATAAACAAATCATCTGACAGTATAAGTGATCAGTCGTTAGAATTAATAAAAAAGACACACTTATGTATAGAAAAAGTTACTAGAAGTTTAGATAGTTTTCAATATAACGTTGCTGTGGCAGCATTGAGAGAATTTGCTAACTTTTTTCTTAATGTCAAATTAGAGACCGTTACTCTACATGATACTCTTTCAAAATGGGTTGTCATGATGAGCCCACTTACTCCTCACTTCGCAGAAGAGCTTTGGCAAATACTCGGATATAAAAACCTAGTAACAGAAGAAAATTGGCCTGAGTATAATAGAAAGCTCTTCGAAGAAAATACTATAAATTTAATAATACAAGTTAATGGTAAAAAAAAGCTAGTAATAAATATTAGGAAGGGATTAAATGAAAGTGAAACAAAAGAGTTAGTTTTAAATAACGATAAAGTTAAAGATGCATTAACCAAAAATACTATTAAAAAATTAATAGTTGTTCCGGATAGAGTAGTGAATTTGGTAATTTGATGTTAATAAATAAAATATTTTTTATATTAATTTTTTTTTTAATTAGCAGTTGTAGTAATTTCAAACCAGTTTATAAAGACACTCTTCAAGAGGTTTATCAGTTACAGTCTTTTGCAATCCTAACTGATAAAAAAAAAGCCTCCCTAAAAATTAAAAAGGCCCTTTTAAACTTATTCCCTGTACAAAATAAAGTAAAGTATATAATAAAAATAGAGACAGAATCAGATACAAGAGGAACTGTATCAGATAGTACCAGAAAAATATCGAGGTATAAGAATGAGATTTCAGCTAATGTTAAAATTTATTATAGGGATAAGAGTTATGATAAATTAATTTATTTGTTCGAAGAAAAAAATAGCTCCCCTTATACATTAGTATTGAATAATATAAGATCTACACTGGCAAGTAAAAAGAAAGCAGAACAAACAACTATACGGTTGCTGTCAGAAGTAATATATAAAAGGCTATTAATTTTTCTTTCTAATAATAAGAGTTAAATATGTTAATAAAAGATTGGGAGTTTAATAAATTTATTGATAATGTTCTAAAATTTAAAGCTATTCTCATTCACGGGCCTGATAGAGGCAAAGTAAATGAAAGATCTGATGAAATATATAAAAAAGTTTTTTATTTTTATGATAAATCAGTAGAAATAGTAAAATTAAATTATGAAGAGTTTTCTAGATCTAATTCCTACATAAACGAGTTAATTTATCAAAAGTCGTTTTTTTATAAATTTTCTGTTATTAAAATTAATCTTGATTTAATTAAGGCAGATAAAGATTTTATTTCTATATTCGAAAATATAGACAAGGAAAAGGCTAACCTTATCATCCTAGAATCAGAATATCTACCTAATAACTCAGAAATAGTTAATAAATTTAGAAACTCAGAAAACTTAGCGTTAATAACTTGTTATCAAGAAGTTAATGTAAAAAACTCTATTTTAAAATATGCAAAGGAGTTCTCGCTTTTTCTTGATGAACCTAGCCTGAACTACTTAAGTAACAGATTTGGAAATGATAGTATGATTACAAAGAGTGAAATAAAAAAGCTTGCATTATTTGCAGACGGCAAAAAAATTAGTTTTGAAGATATACTTAATGCTGTAGGAGATAACTCAGTTATAAATATCTACAATTTATGTGATTCTATAGGGATTGCTAGTAGTAATGAAATTAGCTATCTTTATGATAAAACCTGCAGTTTAGGTGTCAACTACATAACAATACTCCGATCTATAAGAAAGCACTTTAATATTTTATTGTTAGCTAAAGAAAAAAAACTTCATGATATTAAGAATTTAAAACCAATTGTTCATTTCTCTCGTCATGGAAAAATCAATAAACAACTATCCAAACTAAAAATTAAATCATTGCGTGATTACTCTGTTAATATTTTAGATTTAGAGATATCTTGCAAACTTAATAACTCCATAAATGACATACTTATAAAAAAATCATTATTTGATATTATTGATTATTAAAAAGTTCCACTATAGCGTCTAACTGTTCCAAATTTTTATAGGTTACTTTTAAATATCCTTTTCCCATATTGTTTTTAATTTCTACTTTGTAGCCCAATTTTAAAGACAAATACTTTTCATAATCTAATATATTAGGATCTTTTTTTATAGAATGTTTATTACTTTTAGAGTTATGATCATTAACTCCACTCTTTTTTGCTCTTATTAAGTCTTCTAGTTCTCTTACATTTAACTTCTCTTCAATTACTTTATCTGCAAAAACTTCTTGCTTGGAAGTCCCTACTAATGCTCTTGCGTGTCCGAAAGATATCTTTTCCTCTTGTAATAACTTTTTAACCTTAGGACTCAAACTTAATATTCTTATGATATTAGTTATGTAACTTCTTGATTTTCCAGTATTTATCGCTATGTCCTCATGCTTCATGCTGTAGTTTTTAATTAACTTCTCATATGCTAATGCTTCATCTAGGGGTGATAAGTCTTCTCTTTGTACATTTTCAATGATGGCAGCTAATGCATCAGTTTTTTCTGTTGTATTTTCTACAATTATGGCCTTTATAGTCTTAAAACCTATCAACTTACAAGCTCTCCACCTTCTCTCACCTGCAACTATCGTATATTTATTAATCCTTTTAGCATTTTTTTTTACCAATATAGGCATCAACAAGCCTTGTGACTTAATTGAATTTGCAAGTTCATTAATACTATCTTTATTAAAACTGTTTCTTGGTTGATCACTGTTTGGACTTATATTATCTATCTTTAATATTGGTACATCTAATTCATTTTTTGTTTTTATTTCAGGTTTTTTTTCAATATCTGAACCTAATAATATTCCCAAACCAGTTTTTAATCTTTTTTTAGTAATAATTTTCTCCTTTTAATTAATTAGCTATCTGTTAATGAACTCTTTAGCTAGACTTATATACGCTTCAGAACCTGCACACTTACTATCATATAAAATTGCAGGCAAACCATGACTAGGAGCCTCTGATAGCCTTACATTCCTTGGAATAACAGTTTTGAAGACCTTATTTCCTAGGTGCTCTCTTGCATCATTAATAACATCTTCTGATAACCTATTTCTACTATCATACATAGTTAGTACCACGCCTTCTAATTTTAAACATGGATTTAAGTTATTTTTTACCGCTTCTAAAGTTTTGAGTAATTGTGCTAAACCTTCTAAAGCATAGAATTCGCACTGCAATGGAACTAAAACAGAACTAGAAGCTACTAATGAATTGATCGTTAAAATCCCCAGTGAAGGAGGACAGTCTATGATAATAAAATCATATTTACTTTTTATATTACTGATTTTATTATATAATTTTTTATTTCTATCTTTATCTTCTCCAAGCTCAAACTCTATTCCTGATAAATTAATACTAGAAGATACAATATCTAAAAGAGGAATTTTTGTGTTTTTAAGAGCTTTTTCTAGTATTACTTCGTCAAGCATGATCAAGTCATAAACAGTTATTTTTCTATCTTCACTTTTTATTCCTAGCCCTGTTGAAAGGTTGCCCTGGGGATCTAAGTCTATTAAAAGAACTTTTTTGTTTATTGCGACTAAAGCTGTTCCTAAGTTTACAGCAGTAGTAGTCTTTCCCACTCCTCCCTTTTGATTTACAACAGATATAATTTTAGTTTCTTGCATAAGGTGCTTCTACATTTTTTATTTTTAAAACCCTAGAATCTCGACTTGTTAAACTCTTATAACACTTATAATTAAAAGAAAAAGAATTTTTAGCTTCCTCTATTTCTTGAACATACCTCTCTCCTTTATGTAGAACTAAAACGGTGTCATAACAAATAAGATGTTTTACTTTAACTAAAAAATTCTTTAACGGAGAAAATGCTCTTGATATAATAGTCTTAACATTTTTTCCATCATAGTCTTCTATTCTACCTTCAAAAATTTTAATTTTTAATTTAAGTTCTTGGGAAACCGCTCTTAAAAAGGTTGATTTTTTTTTACTTTTTTCACACAATATTATATCTTTTCGTCCTAAAATTGATAAAATAAGCCCTGGAAACCCTGCTCCAGATCCTACATCAATTGTCATATTATTACTTTTCTCTTTATGCAAGTAATCACTTATCTGCGCAGAATCCAGAATGTGACGATTCCAAATCTTATTCCTAGTGCTTTTTCCAATCAGATTCATCCTCTCTTGGTAGACATCTAAAGTCTTTATAAATATTTTAATATTCTGGATTTTATAAGCATCAGCATTAGTTAACTTTCTGAATGCGTCTATATCCTTGTTTTCACTATCCAGCAATTTTTTTTACCTTTTTAGTATATAAAAGAACAGAAGATAAAGCAGCTGCTGTGACCCCAGGAATTTTTGCAGCACTAGCCAAATCTTCAGGCTTAACATTTTCTAGAGCATCACATGATTCTTTTGATAAACCTCCAATTTTCTTATAATCAATGTTCACTGGAATTTTAATACTTCTATCTCTATTATAAGAATACACACTCCCCTTTTGCTTCTGAACATGTGTTTGATATTTTGACTGAATTATGAGTTGATCCAAAACTTCCTTTTGTGAACTTCTTAGGAAGGAAAACTTTTCTAGGAGTCTCTTTTTATCAATATTATTAAAACCTATTAAAGAATACAGGTTTCGTTTTTTTCCATCAGCACTTAAATTTAGCCCTATCTCTTTTGCCTTATGTGGTAAGATAACAGTATTTAGGCACTTTTTTTTCAGCAAGCTTATATTTTTTTTGTACTTAAGATACTTTTCTTTTCTTTCTTTTGAGATAATATTTAAACTTATTGCCTTTTCAGTAAGCCTTAGATCTGCATTGTCTGCTCTTAAATAAAGCCTATACTCTGCTCTTGATGTAAACATCCTATATGGCTCAGGGGTCCCTCTGGTTACTAAATCATCTATCATTACACCTATGTAAGACTCAGTTCTATCTAATTCCCAGTTTTTACAAGAGTTATTGGTTTTTAAGGCTGCGTTGATGCCTGCTATTAAACCTTGTCCTGCTGCTTCTTCATAACCTGTTGTACCATTAATTTGCCCTGCAAAAAAAAGATTATTTATACTTTTACTTTCTAATGTTTTCTTTAAAGATCTTGGGTCTAGATGATCGTACTCTATTGCGTAACCAAGTTGAGCTATTTTTGCTTTTTCTAGTCCTTGTATAGAGCATATAAACTTTTTTTGAAATTCAGCAGGCAGTGATGTGGAAATACCATTGGGATAGATTATATCTGAATTAAGACCTTCTGGTTCCAACATCACCCTATGTCTGTCTCTACCATAAAATCTGTGAATTTTATCTTCTATTGAAGGACAGTATCTAGGGCCTGTTGAAGATATTGTACCATTGTAGAGAGGGCTTTCCTTCAAAGATTCTTTTATTATGCTATGCGTTTTAGGGTTCGTCCAAGCCGCATAGCAAGATATTTGCTTAGTAAATAATTTATTTGTATCTTTAGAAAAAAACTCTGGCCTAGAATCTCCCATGTCTTCTTCTAAACCATCAAAGTTTATAGAATTTTTAATTAACCTAGGAGGAGTTCCTGTTTTTAACCTAGCCATTGGCAATTTAAGAGATTTCAAAAAATACCCTAGCCCTACAGAAGATTTTTCATTAATTCTACCAGCTGAAATTTTCTTATTTCCTATGTAAATAATACCATTTAAAAATGTACCTGTAGTTAATACTACAGATTTTGAAGCTATAAACTGACCCGTGCTTAATTGTATTCCTTTACAAATATTGTTTTCTATTTTTATTTTTTCTACTATTGCACTGAGAATATTAATATTTTTTAGATCTTTTATTTCACTTTTCACAGCCTTTTTATATAATTCTCTATCTGCTTGACACCTTGGACCCCTCACAGCAGGACCTTTGCTAGCATTTAAAACTTTAAATTGAATGCCTGCCTTATCCGCACATTTTGGCATCAAACCTCCCAATGCATCTATCTCTCTGACTATATGGCCTTTGCCTATTCCCCCTATTGCTGGATTGCACGACATTTCTCCAATTTTGTCCTCATCTATTGTAACAAGCAAAACTTCAGCTCCTACTCTAGCGGCTGCACTTGCCGCCTCAACACCTGCATGCCCTCCTCCAATAATTATTATATCTGTAGCTTTTAACATAAAATTTTTTTAATTTTATTAAATATATATGTGTAAAAAAAATAGTCTACAAAAACTTATCATGTTTCACGTGAAACAAATTAAGCTGATAGATCGATTGTTTCACGTGAAACGTTATTTTCCTATACAAAAATTAGAAAAAATATTACCTAGAACTTCTTCAATATCAATATTTCCTATTATTCTTTCAAGGCTCCTGTTTGCCTCTCTTAGGTGTTCTCCTATTATTTCCTCAGAACTTTCTAGAAGGGCTTTATCAATATTTGCAATAGTTTCTTTGAGTTCTAGGGCCTGTCTTGTATTGGCTACTAATGTATTCTCTTTATTCAGTGGTTTTGCTTTTAATAATATTTCTCTATAAATTTTATCTAGCAAACCCTTTATGCCTTTTCCTGTTTTAGCGCTTACTTTAATAGTCTTTTTTAAAAATTCTTTACTAATATCATTTTTAATGTCTATTTTGTTTAATATTATCCACTCTTTATTATTACTAGCTTTTATAATTCTTTCATTCTCTGTTATATTTAAGATTATGTCCGCTTCTTTAATTAATTTTTTTGCTCTTCTTATCCCCTCTGCTTCTATTTCGTTATTAGTAGAAGTAATGCCAGCTGTATCGTAAAAATTTATAACATAACCCTTATAATTTATTTTGCTGTGTATTATGTCTCTAGTTGTGCCTGGAGTATTGCTAACTATAGACTTTTCTGTTTTTAAAATAGCATTAAAAATGCTCGACTTTCCTGCATTAGGCTTTCCTTTAAAAACAACCTTAATCCCATTATTAACTAGCTCATAGCATTCATTATTTTCTAAAACTATTTCTATATCTTTTTTAAGTCTCAATAAATCTTTCTCTATATTTAAAACTGATGGGGTATCTTCTTCTTCTGAAAAATCAATCACAGCTTCAACTGCAGCCATGCTATTAATTAACCTTTTTCTCCATTGAACTAAAGGGAGTGACAAACCTTTATTGTATTGTCTTATAGCTAATTCTCTCTGATATTCTGTTTGTGAATATATTAAATCATTAATTGCTTCTGCCTCTACTAAATTTATCTTTCCATTTATTATGGCTCTTTTAGAAAACTCCCCCTGATCTGCATATTTTAAATTTTTGAGGCTTGATAAAACTAAAAAGAAACTTTGAAAGACTGCTTCTCCTCCATGAGTATAAATTTCTAAGCTATCCTCTCCTGTATACGACCTAGGCCCAGGCATCCATGAGAACAAACATGTGTCAATAATTTTTTCTTTATTTTTTAGAAAATAAAAGCTTCTTAAAGTAAGCAGTCTCTCTTTAGGAACAGGTTTTCTGGTTAATTTTTTTATGATATTTTTACACTCTTCTCCTGAAATTCTAATTATAGAGAGCGCAGATAATTGATTTCCTGTTGCAAGAGCAAATATTGTTTTTTGCATTTAATGTTCTTTAAAAATTTTTAATTTATTTCTCATAATTCTTAACGGTACATCAAACTATTTTTTTTTATGTTTCCTTAAATTTATAAAATAAAAAAATTTATTTTTTTTTTAAAGCTATGTTAAAATAAAAAAAGGATAGTATAAAAAAATAATTTTTAAAAGAGGTTATATGTCTACTAGTATAAAAGCAATAACAGTTAAAAAGAATGGTGGCCCAGCTAATATGATTTGGGAAGAAAAGTTTCTTTCGCCCTTAAAGAAAGATCAGGTAACAATAAAACATACTTATGTTGGTTTAAATTTTATTGATACATATCATAGATCAGGTCTTTATCCTTTACCACTGCCCACACCTCTTGGCATGGAGGGCGCTGGTGTTATTATAGAAAAGGGGTCAGATGTCAGAGATTTTAATCTAGGAGACAGGGTTTCTTATGTAATGGCTCTGGGAAGTTATTCCACTCATAGAAATATAGAAGCCTCTAAAATAGTAAAAACTCCCGCAAGTATCTCAGACCAAGAAGCTGCTGCTATAATGCTTAAAGGTATGACTGTTGAATACTTAGTTGAAAGATTGTTTAAAGTAAATACAAATCATACTGTACTTTTTCATGCTGCGGCAGGAGGAGTGGGCTTAATAGCTTGTCAGTGGCTAAAAAAATTGGGGGCAAGAGTAATAGGAACTGTAGGTAGTGAAGAAAAGGCCTCTTTAGCAAAAGAAAATGGTTGCAGTGAAGTTATACTTTATAAAAAAGAAAATTTTGTAAGTAAAGTAAGGGAAATTACTGATAATGCTGGAGTAGATGTTGTTTATGATGGTGTGGGCAAAGATACAGCCATAGACGGCTTAGACTGTCTTAAACCCTTGGGAACTATGGTAGTCTTTGGAAATTCTTCTGGAAATTGCCCTCCTGTTGATCCTTCTCTATTAGCATCAAAAGGAAGCTTATTTTTTACTAGGCCTACTTTGATGAATTATGCGACTAAAAGAGAAGATTTGTTGCATAGCTCAAAGAGAGTTTTTGATATGCTCCAAGGAAAAGTGATTGAGTTGGAAATTAATAGTTCATATGATTTGTCAGATGTAGTAAAAGCTCATACAGATCTAGAATTAAGAAAAACTTATGGCTCTATAGTTATGAAAAATAACTACTGATTCATAGCCTCAAAAAAGTCATTATTATTTTTTGAAGATTTTAATTTTTCTATTAAGAACTCCATTGCGTCAGTAGTACCCATAGGGGAAAGTATTTTTCTTAGAACCCACATTTTAGATAATACTGCTTTGTCAACTAATAGCTCCTCCTTTCTTGTACCAGATTTTGCTATGTCTATAGCAGGAAAAGTTCTTTTGTCTGCTAGTTTTCGATCTAAAACTATTTCAGCATTACCTGTTCCTTTAAATTCTTCAAAGATTACTTCATCCATCCTTGAACCTGTCTCTATTAAAGCAGTAGCTATAATCGTTAAACTTCCTCCTTCCTCAATATTTCTAGCTGCTCCAAAGAACCTTTTTGGTCTTTGCAGAGCATTAGCATCTACACCCCCAGTTAAAACTTTTCCTGAAGAAGGAACTACTGTGTTGTAAGCTCTTGCCAGTCTTGTTATAGAATCAAGTAAAATAACTACGTCTCTACCACTTTCTACTAACCTTTTTGCTTTTTGTATTACCATCTCCGCTACTTGCACATGTCGAGTTGCTGGTTCATCAAATGTAGAAGAGACCACTTCTCCTTTAACAGTTCTCTGCATATCTGTAACTTCTTCAGGTCTTTCATCAATTAAAAGAACTATTAAGTATACTTCATCATGATTCATTTCAATTGAATGTGCTATACTTTGTAAAAATACTGTTTTTCCAGTCCTGGGCGGTGATACTATTAAAGCTCTCTGTCCTTTTCCAATAGGTGAGACTAACTCCATAATTCTAGTAGACATGTTTTTCTTTTTTACGCCAGGATCTGAGGAGTCCATCTCTAATTGTATTTTATCGTCAGGATATAGCGGTGTTAAATTATCAAAATTTATTTTATTTCTTATTTTATCCGTACTTACAAAATTTATAGTAGTTACTTTTAGTAATGCGAAATATCTCTCATTGTCTTTAGGTTGTCTTATCTCTCCCTCTACCGTATCTCCGTTCCTCAATCCAAACCTTCTGATTTGACTAGGACTCACATAAATATCATCTGGTCCAGGTAAATAATTTGACTCTGGTGCTCTAAGAAAACCAAACCCATCCTGTAAAATATCAATTACACCATCACCATGAATAGAGGTGCCTTTGTCTGCTACTGATTTTAAAATGCTAAACATGATATCTTGTCTTCTCATATTAGCTGCATTTTCGATATTATGTTCTGTAGCTAAACTCAAAAGCTCATGTGTTTTCTTTTTTTTTAATTCTTGTAAATGCATTTTTTTGAAATTGTAAGATTTTTTTGATTAATAGTGAACTATTTGTAATGTACATTATAATAAAATGTTATATAAGTCAATTAAGTTAGAATATTAAAGTTGTAAATATATGGTCATAAAAAAAAATAGCTCTCATCCTAACATACTCT
>NZIN01000015.1 GCA_002689905.1 Rickettsiales bacterium | reverse complement strand
ATTGTAAACATTAAATGTTATGCCAACGAATTGAGGTAAAATAGTAGACCTTCTTGACCAAGTTTTGATCGGCCTATTACTACTCTCTTTTAAGTACCCTTGAACTTTTTTTATAAGATGTCCATCGACAAAAGGGCCTTTCCAAACTGATCTAGCCATTATTACCTACTATTCCTTCTTTTTAAAATGAGTTTGTCTGTTCTTTTATTATTTCTAGTTCTCTTACCTTTAGTTGGTACTCCCCAAGGTGTAACTGGATTTCTACCCCCAGAGGTTCTACCTTCTCCTCCACCGTGTGGATGATCAACTGGATTCATAACAACACCTCTAACATGAGGTCTTTTTCCTAACCATCTACTTCTACCAGCTTTACCAGAATTACTATTTTGATGATCTGGATTTGAAACCACTCCTATGGAAGCTCTACAATTCAAAGGAACTAATCTTTGTTCACCTGAAACTAATTTAAGCATGGCATGATCTTTATCTTTACCTACAAGTTGAATTGATGCTCCTGCTGACCTAGCTATTTGGCCACCTTTTAGAGGTTTTAACTCTACATTATGAACGAGAGTACCAGTAGGTATATTTTTAAGAGGCAAACAATTTCCAATTTTTATGTCTGTCTTTTCTCCCGACACAATAGTGCTTTGAACTTTCAGCTTTTGGGGTGCCAGAATGTAACTTAATTGACCATCTTCATATTTTATTAAAGCAATGTGACATGACCTATTTGGATCATATTCGATCCTCAATACCTTTGCATCCATGTTATCTTTTTGCCTTTTAAAGTCTATAATTCTATAACTTCTTTTATGGCCACCACCTCTCCACCATACAGTAATTCTTCCATTATTATTTCTTCCCCCTGACTTTGTAAGTCCTTTAGTAAGCTTCTTTACAGGTTTACCTTTATAAATATCTGCTCTGTCAACTAAAACAAGAGATCTTCTTGATGGTGTAGTTGGATTAAAGTTTTTTAAAGCCATTAGTTTACCCCCCCGCTATAATCTAAATTTTCTCCTTCATTAAGCGAAATTATAGCTTTCTTATAATCTGACCTTTTACCTTTAGTTCCTTTAAAAATTTTAATCTTGCCTTTAATTTTAGTAGTATTAACACTCTTTACCTTTACCTTAAAAAGCTTCTCTATGGCTTCTTTAATCTCTTTTTTATTACTATCAATCCTTACTTTAAAGACATATTGGTTTTTTTCAGAAATTTTGGTGGCTTTTTCTGTAATAACTGGTGATAAAATTATCTTATATAGACTATTCATTTCCATACCTCTTAACTACCTCTTTAATTGCAGATGAGGATACTATAAGGCTATCTCTTTTGAGAATCTGGTAGGCATTTAAACCATTAATTGATAGCAAATCTATTTCCTTAACATTTCTTGCTGATAATAGAAAATTCTTATTAACTTCTCCACCTTCTACAAAAGTGGCGGATTTAATTCCTAATTTATTAAATTTATCTAAAATATTCTTTGTCTTTATACTTTTAACTTCAAACTTATCAATGATTTTCAACTTACCTTCTTTAAGCTTTGATGAAAGCAATATTCTTATTGCTTGTTTTTTTAGTTTTGACGGTATTTTCTTCTCATGAGACCTTACCTTTGGTCCATGAACAACCCCTCCACCCTTAAATTGTACTACTTTTTTAGATCCATGCCTAGCTCTGCCTGTTCCTTTTTGTCTATAAATTTTTGCATTAGAACCAACAATTTCATTTCTTTCTTTAACCTTATGACTACCTTGCCTTCTTTTCAACAATTGCCAATTGACAACTTTTGCAACAATTTCTTCTTTAATTTCCGTTGAAAATATAAAACTAGGTAGATCTATATCTTCCTTTTTCTTATTGTCTAAATCTACTATTTGAAATTTTATTGCTTTACTCATACTACTATTCTTTTATTAACTTATTATTTTCTTTATCTTTAGCTTCTTCACCATCTGTTATTTTATTATCATCAGAAGCATTAACTTCTAGTTTATTATTGTTAGCTTCTGCTATTTGATTTTCTTTAGCAACTAGCTCTTTATCTGTTTTTTCCTTGCTCCCCTCTTTAAGCCCTGCAGGATAAGGAACATTAGCTGGTAAACTTTTTTTCTTCGCATCAGTAATTTCAACCCATGCACCGACACTACCTGGCACCCCTCCTTTAACTAATATTAAGTTTCTTTCCTCATCAATGGACACTACTTCTAAACTCTGAACTGTCACTTTTTTGTTACCCATTTGTCCAGCCATTTTTTTCCCCTTCCATACTCTGCCAGGATCTTGACTATTACCAGTAGAACCATGACTTCTGTGAGATATAGATACACCGTGACTGGCTCTTAAGCCAGCAAAGTTATGCCTTTTCATTGCACCAGCAAATCCTTTACCTATTGAATCAGATTTTACATCTACAAATTGACCTACTACAAAATGCGATGCCGCTAAACTTTTACCTTTTTCAACAAAATTATCCTCAGAAACTCTAAACTCTTTAATTTTACCTAATGGCTCTTGTTTAATTTTAGAAAAAAACTCTTTTTGTGGCTTATTTAACGATTTAGCGTTAATTTTGTGAAAACCTAAAATTAGCGCATCATAACCGTCTATTTTATTTTTTTTATGACCAATGACAAATCCTTCTGGCATCTTTAATACTGTAACGCTGTTGTGTTCTCTTTTTTCGTTATAAACTCTTGTCATACCTAATTTTTTCGCCATTACACCAGTTCTCATAACTTAATCTCCACATCTACTCCAGCTGCAAGATCTAACTTCATCAAAGCATCTACAGTTTGAGGAGTAGGACTCACTATATCTAAAAGTCTTTTAAAAGTTCTAATTTCAAATTGCTCTCTAGACTTTTTATCTACATGTGGAGATCTATTTACAGTAAATCTCTCAATTCTAGTGGGAAGAGGAATTGGTCCTCTTACGTTTGCTCCAGTTCTTTTTGCGGTGTTTACAATCTCATGAGCAGAATTATCAAGTATTCTGTGATCAAAAGCTTTTAACCTAATCCTTATATTTTGATGTCCTGCCATAAAATTTTTACTCGATTATCTCTGAAACAACTCCAGCACCAACAGTTTTACCTCCTTCTCTTATAGCAAACTTTAATCCTTTTGTCATAGCTATTGGAGAAATTAAGTTAACTGTTAAGCTAATATTATCACCTGGCATAACCATCTCTGTACCACTAGGCAACTCTATTGTTCCTGTCACATCAGTTGTTCTAAAATAAAATTGTGGTCTATAGTTTCCAAAAAAAGGAGTATGTCTTCCTCCTTCTTCTTTTGTTAAAACATAAGTTTCTGCTTTGAACTTTGTATGTGGCTTAATTGATCCAGGAGCTGCTAGGACTTGCCCTCTTTCAACATCCTCTCTATTTATACCTCTAAGAAGCGCTCCTATATTATCACCAGCTTCCCCTCTATCTAAAAGCTTTCTGAACATCTCAACTCCAGTACAAACTGTCTTGGTAGTATCCTTTATACCTATAACTTCAATCTCGTCATTGACATTTATAACTCCAGATTCAACTCTTCCTGTTACAACAGTTCCTCTTCCTGATATGGAAAAAACATCCTCAATTGGCATTAAAAATGGCTGATCTACTGGTCTATCTGGTTGAGGCACATATTTATCAACCTCTTCCATAAGCTTCATTATTGCAGGCGAGCCCATTTCGGAACTATCTCCTTCAAGAGCCTTTAAAGCAGAACCTTTAATAATAGGTATATCGTCACCAGGGAAATCATACTTAGATAATAATTCTCTAACTTCCATTTCAACTAATTCTAAGAGCTCTGGGTCATCTACTTGGTCAACCTTATTTAAAAAAACTACTAGAGCAGGAACTCCAACTTGTCTCGCTAATAGAATGTGTTCTCTTGTTTGAGGCATAGGTCCATCAGCAGCAGATACTACTAATATACCTCCATCCATTTGTGCGGCACCAGTTATCATATTTTTAACATAATCAGCATGCCCTGGGCAATCTACGTGAGCATAGTGTCTTCCTTCTGTTTCATATTCTACATGAGCTGTATTTATTGTAATTCCTCTTTCTTTTTCTTCAGGTGCTTTATCTATCTCATCATAAGCTATGCTTGTTGCTCCACCTGTTTCAGCCAATGTCTTCGTAATAGCAGCCGTTAAAGTAGTTTTACCGTGATCAACGTGACCGATGGTACCTATATTTACGTGGGGTTTGGTTCTTTCAAATTTTTCTTTTGCCATTATTTTTCTCCGTTATCAATATTTATATTACCAATTATTAACTTGCCAGTTTAGATTTAAGTTCTTCCTCTACCATAGCTGGCACTAATTCATACTTATCAAACTGCATAGTATATACTGCCCTTCCTTGAGTCATAGATCTTAAATTATTAACATACCCAAACATTGTTGCCAAAGGCACATTAGCTTTGACTAAAGTTGCATTACCTTGAGGATCCATTCCCTGTACTTGCCCTCTTCTACTATTTAAATCACCTATAACATCACCTACAAAATCCTCTGGAGTTACGACTTCAACTCTCATCATAGGCTCTAAAAGTTTAGGTTTAGATTTAGACAGCGCATCTTTAAAAGCTGTACGACCAGCAATCTCAAAAGCCATTACACTAGAGTCAACATCATGATAAGCTCCATCATATAGCGTTACACTGATATCTATAACAGGATAACCAGCAACTACTCCATTATGCATGGCACTTTCTATACCCTTTTGTACACCAGGTATATATTCTTTTGGAATATTTCCGCCTACTACCTTATTAACAAACTCTAGCCCGCAGCCAGGTTCACCTTTCTTAACTATCATTTTAACTCTTGCAAATTGACCTGCTCCACCAGATTGTTTTTTGTGTGTATAGTCAACATCAGCTTCAGAAGTTATAGTTTCTCTATATGCCACCTGAGGGGCACCAACATCTGCCTCAACCTTAAATTCTCTTTTCATTCTGTCAACAATAATATCTAAATGCAATTCACCCATACCCTTTATTATGGTTTGTCCACTTTCCACATCTGAAGAAACTCCAAAAGATGGATCTTCAGCAGCCAATCTGCCAAGTGCTTCAGACATTTTCTCTTGATCTGCTTTAGTTTTGGGTTCAACTGCAACTTCTATTACAGGATCGGGGAATTCCATTCTCTCTAATATTATTGGGTTATTTGGATCACAGAGTGTATCACCAGTTGTTACTGACTTGAGCCCACAAATTGCTATTATGTCACCAGCTCTTGCCTCTTTGATGTCTTCTCTGCTATTGGCATGCATTTGTAACATTCTTCCAATTCTCTCTTTTTTTCCTTTAACAGTGTTTTCTACAGTAGCACCACTATCTATAACACCTGAATAAACTCTGGCAAATGCAAGTGTTCCAACAAATGGATCTGTCATAATCTTAAAAGCCAACGCAGAAAAAGGTTGTTCATCTGAACTTTCTCTATTCATCTCAGCTTCACCATTTACCTCAACACCTTTTACTGGTGGTAAATCTAAGGGCGATGGTAAATAATCTATAACGGCATCTAGCATAGGTTGTACACCTTTATTTTTAAAAGCAGTACCACATAAAACAGGAACAAATGTTCCGTTTATTGTACCTTTTCTTATGCATTTTTTTAGATCTTCTATAGAAGGTTCATTCCCTTCTAGATATTGCTCCATTACATTATCATCTTGTTCTACTGCAAGTTCTACAAGTTTTTTTCTATATTCTTCTGTTTTTTCTTTATTTTCATCAGATAACTCATTTACTTTAAACTCAGCACCAAGTGTATCTTGCTGCCAAATTATTTCTTTCATATTCAATACATCTATAACACCAAGAAAATCTGCCTCAGCACCTACAGGCAACTGTAATACTATTGGAGATGCACCTAATCTATCTTCGATCATACTAAGACACCTATAAAAATCGGCACCCACTCTGTCCATTTTATTTATAAAACACATTCTGGGCACACCATACTTGTTAGCTTGCCTCCAAACTGTTTCTGATTGAGGTTCTACTCCAGCAACACTATCAAATACAGCAACTGCTCCATCTAATACTCTTAAAGACCTTTCTACTTCAATTGTAAAATCAACGTGACCAGGAGTATCAATTATATTTATTCGATGATCTTTCCAAAAACAAGTTGTTGCAGCAGAGGTAATGGTTATACCTCTTTCTTGCTCTTGCTCCATCCAATCCATTGTAGCGGCACCGTCATGTACTTCCCCTATTTTATGTGAGACCCCTGTGTAATATAAAATTCTTTCTGTAGTAGTAGTTTTACCAGCATCAATATGAGCCATAATGCCTATATTCCTATATTGGTTTAATTCTGTTTTTCTAGCCATAATATTTCAACGTTACCATCTATAATGAGCAAAAGCTCTATTAGCTTCTGCCATCTTTCTAGTATCCTCATTTTTTTTAATTGCCGCGCCTCTCTTGTTATTGGCATCTAAAAATTCATTTGCTAGTCTATCAATCATAGACTTTTCATTTCTTTTTCTTGCAGCGTCTATTAACCATCTTATTGCTAATGCCTGTTTTCTTCTTCCTGAAACCTCGACTGGCACCTGATATGTTGCTCCACCTACTCTTCTAGACCTAGTTTCTATCTGAGGTTGTACATTATCAATAGCCATTTTAAAAACTTCTAGTGGTTCTCTACTTTTTTCTTTTTTACTTATAACGTTAAAACAAGAATAAATTAATTTTTCAGCCACATCTTTTTTACCATCTATCATTAATGACCTAATAAATTTAGCTAAGACCTTGTCTCCATAAATGGGATCAGGAATAATTTCTCTAATGGTTGATTTTCTTCTTCTAGACAAAACTTTCTCCTACTTAGGCCTTTTAGCGCCGTATTTTGATCTTCTTTGTTTTCTATTTCCTACTCCTTGAGTATCAAGTGTTCCTCTAACTACATGATATCTTACTCCGGGCAGATCTTTAACACGTCCTCCTCTAATAATCACAACAGAGTGTTCTTGCAAATTATGCCCTTCACCAGGTATATAACTAGTAACTTCATATCCGTTTGTTAGCCTTACTCTTGCTACTTTTCTTAATGCTGAATTTGGTTTCTTAGGAGTGGTTGTATACACTCTTGTACACACACCTCTTTTCTGCGGACATGCTTCTAAAGCAGGTACTTTATTTCTCTTAATTTGTGCTTTTCTTCCTTTACGCACCAGTTGGTTAACAGTCGGCATTACAAATTCCTTTAAACTTTATTAATTACCAGAATAGGGCATATTATGGATAGTTAGCTTCATGGTCAAGTAGAAAAAACAAAAAAAATTATTATATGTTGCAATTATGCAACATACCAACTGATTTAGTTAAGTAGCCTCTATTTGCTTTGCCTGTTCGGCTTTAATTTTCTCCTCATTAAGACTAGCTATTCTTTTGAATCTCGACATGGACCTTCCAGTTCCAGCAGGAATCAATCTACCAACTATTACATTTTCTTTTAAGCCTATTAAATCATCTTTTTTTCCTGCAGTTGCAGCTTCAGTTAAAACTCTTGTAGTCTCTTGGAAAGATGCTGCTGAAATAAATGACCTAGTTTGTAAGCTAGCTTTGGTAATGCCATTAAGTATAGGAATAAAAGTAGCAATTTTTTTAGATTCTGATGCTGTTTTCGCATTTGCTTTTTCAACATCTTCTCTATCAAGTACCTCACCTGATATTAAATCTGTATCACCTGAATCTATAACTTCTACTTTTTGAAGCATTTGTCTAGAAATTACCTCAATATGTTTATCATTTATTTTAACTCCTTGTAACCTGTATACATCTTGTATTTCATTTACAAGATAATTAGCTAATTCTTCAATACCTAGAACCCTAAGGATATCATGTGGAACTGGATTGCCATCCATTAACAAATCTCCTTTATTAACTACATCTCCCTCTTGAACCATTATGTGTTTTCCTTTAGGTATTAAATATTCGACTGATTTTTCACTGTCTTCTATATCAACTACTATTAACTTTCTATTACTTCTAACATCGTCGCCAAACTCTACCCTTCCTCTTATATCAGAAATAAATGAGTAATCCTTGGGTTTTCTTGCTTCAAAAAGCTCAGCAACTCTTGGTAAACCACCAGTAATGTCTTTAGACTTTTGAGAGTCAAGAGGTATTCTAGCTAATAAATCGCCAGCATTTACTTTTATTTTTTTCTTTCCTCCTGATACATAAGCTACTGAAAGAACTGCATCGACTGGTAACTCGTAGACTGCTTTATTGCCATTAGATAGTTTTAATACCTTGTCATTGTCATCATGTATCTCGATTCTAGGTTGCATACTTGTGTTTTTAGCACTGGTTAAGCCCTTCCATTCTCTGATAACTTGACTTGTCATACCTGTGTCCAAAGAAGTTGTTTCCTCTAATGTTTCTTTACTCAAATCTAAAAATTTAACATAACCTTGTTTTTCTGTTATTATAGGTCTAGTGTATGGATCCCACTCAGCTAATTTTTGCCCTCTGCTAACTTTAGTATTTTCTTTAATTAAGATATTTGCTCCATAGGGAACTCTCTCTCTATAACGCTCTCGCTGATTATCATCTTTGATTACAAGTCTACAGTCTCTATCTAAAACGATTCCTGTACCCTTTTTATCAAAAATAACATTTCCTCCATCTATGGTTAGAGTGCCATCAATAGTTGCTTCTAACCTAGATTGTTCTGAACCAGCTTGAGCGGCACCTCCAATATGAAAAGTTCTCATTGTAAGCTGAGTTCCAGGTTCTCCAATAGATTGAGCAGCTACAACACCTACTGCTTCTCCAATATTTACTTTAGTCCCTCTAGCCAGATCTCTTCCATAACAAATTGAACAAATTCCTATAGATAAATCACAGGTTAAAGCACTTCTTACTTTAACAGTATCAATGTCTGCATCAATAATCGTGTTTGCAAGTTCTTCATCTATAAAGTCACCATTTTTTGCAATAGACTTACTATCAGTTGGACTAATTAGGTTATCAGCGCAATATCTACCAATAATTCTATCATATAAGCTTTCAATTATTTCACCAGCATCAATAATTGCTTTTTTAACTATTCCTTTACTAGTACCACAGTCTTCTTTGGTTATAATAAGGTCTTGAGCTACATCTACCAACCTTCTGGTTAGATAGCCTGAGTTAGCCGTCTTTAAAGCTGTATCTGCCAATCCTTTTCTAGCTCCATGCGTTGAATTAAAATATTCTAATACACTTAATCCTTCTTTAAAGTTTGAAATAATAGGAGTTTCTATAATTTCTCCATTAGGCTTTGCCATTAAACCCCTCATTCCAGCTAATTGTTTCATTTGAGCAGCAGATCCTCTAGCGCCAGAATCAGCCATCATGAAAACAGAATTCATATTTTTGCCTTTACCTATAGACATTTCTGACATCATTTTATCAGCAACATTATCAGTACATTTAGACCATGAGTCTATAACTTTGTTATATTTTTCACCTTGTGTTATTAGTCCATCAGAATATTGTTTTTCATATTGCTTGATTAAATCTCTAGTTTTATCAACTAGCCCTTTTTTTGCCTCAGGGACTATCATATCATCTTTGCCGAATGATATACCTGCCATACATGCATGCTTAAAACCAAGTTCCATTAATTTATCTGCAAAAATAACAGTATCTTTTTGACCACAGAACCTGTATACAATATCAATTAAACCGGCTAGTTCTTTTTTACTTAATACTTTGTTAATCAATTGGAAAGGTATATCTTTATGTTTTGGTAAAACCTCTGAAATAAGCAACCTACCTGGAGTAGTTTCTACAATCTTATTTATTTCAAATCCTTCTTTGTCTATAGTTTTTATTCTAGCTTTAATTTTAGCATGCATACTCAAGCACTTTGAGTCTAAAGCATGTTTTATTTCTGAAACACCTGAAAAAATCATGCCTTCACCTTTTTCTTTATCACTATCAAGGCTAAGAAAATATAATCCTAAGACAATATCTTGAGTTGGAACAATTATGGGCTTTCCATTAGCAGGACTCAAAATATTATTTGTTGACATCATTAATACTCTTGCCTCTAACTGAGCTTCAACAGATAGAGGAACATGAACAGCCATTTGATCACCATCAAAGTCAGCATTAAATGCAGTACACACTAAAGGGTGTAATCTTATAGCCTTACCTTCTATTAAAACTGGTTCAAAAGCTTGTATACCTAATCTGTGAAGAGTAGGGGCTCTATTCAATAATATTGGATGTTCTCTAATAACCTCATCTAAAATATCCCAAACTTCTGATCGCTCTTTTTCAACCATTTTTTTTGCTGATTTGATGGTAGTTGCAAGACCTCTAATTTCAAGCTTAGAGTAAATAAAAGGTTTAAATAACTCTAACGCCATTTTTTTTGGAATCCCACATTGATGAAGTTTTAACTCAGGACCAACAACTATCACAGATCTACCTGAATAATCGCATCTTTTTCCTAATAAGTTTTGTCTGAACCTTCCCTGTTTACCTTTTAACATATCAGCGAGGGACTTAAGAGGTCTTTTATTGGAACCAGTTATAGGCCTTGCTCTTCTCGTATTATCAAATAAGGCATCAACAGATTCCTGAAGCATTCTCATTTCATTTCTTACTATAATATCTGGTGCTTTTAATTCTATTAACCTTCTTAGTCTATTATTCCTATTAATTACTCGCCTGTATAAATCATTAAGGTCCGAAGTAGCAAACCTACCTCCATCTAATGGTACTAAAGGTCTCAAATCAGGCGGTATAACGGGCAGAGAAGAAAGTATCATCCATTCAGGCTTATTGCCTGAACTAATAAATTGTTCTACAAGTTTTAACCTTCTTATTAATTTTTTTTTCTTTATATCAGATTTAGTTTCTGAAAATTCTAATTTAATTTTTTCTTTTTCCTCTAAAAGATCCATGGACTCAAAAATACTGCGTATTGCCGCAGCTCCAATACCTGCAGAAAATGAGTCAGCTGAATTATCATCAAGAGCCTTATTGTACTCTTCATCAGATAGTATTTGCTTAAATTTTAGGTTAGTTAAACCAGGCTCTATTACAATGTGATTTTCAAAATATAAAACCCTTTCAACGTCTTTCATAGGCATATCTAATAGGAGGCTGATTCTAGATGGAAGTGATTTTAGAAACCATATATGTGCAACAGGAGCAGCTAATTCTATATGCCCCATTCGCTCCCTTCTAACTTTTGACTGAATCACTTCAACTCCACATTTTTCACACACTATCCCCCTATGCTTCATCCTTTTATACTTTCCACATAGACACTCATAGTCCTTAACTGGCCCAAATATTCTTGAACAAAATAAGCCATCCTTTTCTGGCTTAAATGTTCTATAATTAATAGTTTCTGGTTTCTTCACCTCTCCAAATGACCATGATCTAATTTTTTCAGGACTAGCAATAGATATTTTAATTAAATCAAATTCATTATTATTTGATAACTCAAATTGTTTAAGGGCTTTATTCATTAATTCTCCTGACTATTATTCTTTATTTTTTTACTAACTTTATCTGAAGACAGAGCTACATCTAGACACAGAGACTGCATTTCTTTTACTAATACATTAAAAGACTCAGGAACTCCTGCCTCAAAGTTTGTTTCACCTCTGACAATTGATTCATAAACCTTACCTCTTCCAGCCACATCATCTGACTTAACAGTAAGCATTTCTTGAAGTGTATAGGATGCCCCATAAGCTTGTAGAGCCCAAACTTCCATTTCTCCAAACCTTTGGCCTCCAAACTGAGCTTTTCCTCCCAATGGCTGTTGAGTAACCAAACTATATGGGCCAATTGATCTAGAATGTATCTTATCGTCTACTAAGTGATGTAGTTTTAACATATATATATATCCTACGGTAACTTTTCTATCAAACATTTCTCCAGTTCTTCCATCAATCAGATTTACTTGTCCTGATTCATCCAATCCAGATAATTTTAATAATTCAACAATGTCATCATTTTTAGCTCCATCAAATACTGGAGTTGCTAAATTAACTCCAGATTTTGTCTTTTTCATAAGCTCTATTACTTCTTCATCCTTCAATGAACTTATTCTTTCCTCATAATATTTGGGCTTAAAGAAAGCTTTAAGAGCTTTTCGACAGCTATTACTCTTAGCTTTCAAATCACTCTGTGCATCATTAATTATATTTTTAATTTTCTTTCCTAAACCCGCAGACGCCCAACCTAGATGAGTTTCTAAAATCTGCCCAACATTCATTCTTGAAGGCACACCAAGTGGATTTAATACTATATCAACAGGAACACCTTCTTCTGTATAAGGCATATCTTCTATTGGTGCTATTTTTGAAATAACTCCTTTATTTCCATGTCTTCCAGCCATCTTATCTCCTGGTTGAAGTTTTCTTTTCACAGCTACAAAAACTTTCACCATTTTTAATACGCCTGGTAAAAGATCATCTCCTGACTGAACCTTATCTACTTTTTCAGAAAACATTAAAGAAATTTCCTTCATTTCAGCATCATATTCTGTTTTAAGATTTTCTAATTCATCCATATTCTTCTGATTTTTAACTGTGAGTTTCCATTGATCACTTTTATTCATTTCATCCATGAACTTTTCAGTAATAGTCTGACCAGTCTTTATACCTTTTTGGCTTTTAGCTACTTGCTTACCAACTAAAAGACTCTTAAGTCGTTGATGAATATTTTCTTCGATTATTCTAATTTGATCATCTCTATCCTTGGCCAACCTTTCTATTTCTTCTTTTTCAATAGCTAAAGCTCTTTCATCTTTTTCAACACCTCTTCTATTAAAAACTCTTACTTCCACAACCGTGCCAGATACTCCTGCAGGAAGTTTTAAAGATGTATCTCTTACATCTGAAGCCTTCTCACCGAATATAGCTCTAAGCAGTTTCTCTTCAGGTGTCATTGGAGTTTCACCTTTAGGTGTAACTTTTCCTACTAAAATATCATTAGGTTTGACTTCTGCACCTATGTAAACTATTCCAGTTTCATCAAGGTTTTTAAGGGATTCCTCACCAACATTAGGAATGTCTCGAGTTATTTCTTCAGGACCTAGTTTTGTATCTCTAGCCATTAACTCAAATTCTTCAATATGAATTGACGTAAACACATCATCTCTTACAATTCTTTCTGATATAAGAATTGAATCTTCATAATTGTAACCATTCCATGGCATAAAAGCTACTAATACATTTTTTCCTAAAGCCAATTCACCTTGATCTGTAGCTGGACCATCAGCTATTACATCACCTGATTCTACTCTATCTCCCACTCTTACAAGTGGTCTTTGGTTAATAGCTGTATTCTGGTTTGATCTCTGAAACTTTAAAAGGTTATAAACATCTACGCCAAGAGTAACATCATACTTTTCTTCATCAGTATGTCGTATAACAATTCTTTTAGCATCTACTTGTTCCACAAACCCCCCTCTTTTAGCCACTACTGCCGCCGAAGAGTCTTTAGCAACAACTGCTTCCATACCTGTGCCTACCATAGGAGATTCATTAATAACTAATGGAACTGCTTGCCTCATCATATTAGAACCCATAAGAGCTCTATTAGCATCATCATTTTCTAGAAATGGAATCAAAGAGGCTGCCACTGAAACTAATTGTTTAGGTGACACATCCATGTAATCTATTTTATCAGTAGTAGACATTATAAAGTCACCGTCTTTTCTACAAGAAACTAAATCTCTAACGAATTCATTAGTCTTAGTCAGTGGAGCATTTGCTTGTGCTATACAGTATTTATCTTCATCTATAGCTGATAAATATTCCACTTCATTAGTTACTTTTCCTTCCTTGACTTTTCTATACGGGCTTTCAATAAAACCATAATTATTAATTTTAGAATACGTCGCCAAACTATTAATCAAACCAATATTAGGACCCTCAGGTGTTTCTATGGGACATATTCTTCCATAATGTGTAGGATGAACATCCCTAACTTCAAAGCCAGCTCTTTCCCTAGTAAGACCACCTGGACCAAGAGCTGACAAACGCCTTTTGTGAGTAATTTCAGATAAAGGATTTGTCTGATCCATAAACTGACTCAACTGCGAACTACCAAAAAACTCCCTTAAAACAGAAGTTAAAGGCTTTGCATTAACTAGTTCTTTTGGAACCAATTTATCTTCAGTAATAGAACCCATTCTTTCTTTTATTGATCTCTCCATTCTTATTAAACCCATTCTAAACTGATTTTCAATCAGTTCACCCACAGATCTAACTCTTCTATTACCCAAATGATCTATATCGTCACACTCACCAATACCATCTTTAAGGTTAATTACTATTTTAATTACTTGTAATATATCTTCTAACTGGAGCTCTCCAAATTCTTCAGGAATATGTGAGTTTAGTCTAGCATTTAACTTAACTCTTCCTACAGCCGAGAGATCGTATTTTTCTGACTCTAGTTTTATAATTGATTCATTTTTAACCCAAAAATTGTGTTTAGAGTTTTTTCTTGCTAGTACACCAACTGTTACTAAACTCCAATCATTTTCCTGCTTTAATATCCAAGCACCTTCTTGTTCAATTATATCTTTATCTAAAGACAGTTCACTTTGATTTTCATCTTTTGGATGATTAAAAAATTTCGTAGTATCGTTTTTTCCTTCAAATCTCGAGAAAAATAAATCATAAAAAAGTTTTTCTGAACTTTCCTCAGTCGGTGGTTCACCTGGTCTCATTATTTTATAAATTGCCGCTAAGGCTTCAGTTCTAGTTGCAGAGCTCTCAGTTAAAAGACTATTTCTTACATAAGGTCCAACCTTATCATTAATAATTATCACTTTAAACTTTTTTATATTCTCTTTTAGTAGAGAATCTATTTTATTTTCATCAATTTCCTCTCCTGCTTCCGCAAAAACTTCTCCAGTACTCTCATTGAATATATCTTCAGAAAAAAACCTACCGTAAATTTCTTCAATAGGCACTAATATTCTTTCTAGACCTTTTTCAATAAACCCTTTACTGTGACGACTAGTTAATCTCTCCCCTTTTTTTAGTAATAACTTATTAGTTTTTGCATCAATTAGATCAAAACTCATTTCTCCTTTCAGGTCATTAAAGTCATAAGCTATGCTTGCATAACTATCTTTTTCAATAATAATCTCTGAATTGTGATAAAAATAGTCTAGAACCTCCTCGTTGCTCATACCCATAGATTTTAATAAAAAGACTATAGAAAGTTTTTTTCTTCTATCTATTCTAATAAACAATAAATCTTTAGCATCAAACTCAATATCTAACCAGGAACCCCTGTAAGGTATTACTCTTGCTGCATTATTGTTATCAAAGAAAACACCCGGTGATCTATGCATTTGACTAACGATCACTCTTTCAGTTCCATTAACTACAAATGTTGCCTTATCAGTCATCAACGGAATGTCACCTAAGTAAACCTCTTCCTCACGAGCATCTTGACCTATTTTATTACCAGTGTCCTCATCAATATTTACGACATCTAATCTGAAAGTAACCTTTAAAGCAGCTGAATAAGTTAGTCCTCTTTGCCTACACTCTATTACATCATATTTCGGTCTATCTAACTTATATGAGATATACTTAAGACTCATTCGTCCTGCATAATCTTTTACCGGAAAAATACTTTTCAACGCATCTTGAATACCCATTTCACTTTTTTTATCAGAACCTAAACCTGATTCTAAAAACATTTGATAAGAATGTTTTTGTATCTCTATTAGATTTGGCATATTTACAGTATCTGACAACATACCAAAGCTATGTCGCAAACTTCTTCTGTTGGTTAAGGATAAATTTTTAGACATAATACTCCTGTAAAAGCTTCACAAGGGAAGCAGTTTTAAAAATTAATTAATAAAATAGACATGAATATAAATAATATATACTTCAAATATTTAGTTGTGAAGTATAAAATTAATTACTTAAGTTCTATTTTAGCGCCAGCTTCTTCAAATTTTTTCTTTAATTCTTCTGCTTCTGCTTTAGCAACTCCTTCTTTAACTGCTTTAGGTGCTGCCTCTACTAAATCCTTGGCTTCTTTGAGTCCCAGTCCAGTTGCTCCTCTTACTTCTTTTATTATATTAATTTTTTTATCACCAACATCAGTTAAAATAACATCAAATGTATCTTTTTCTGCTCCTTTATCCGCAACTGCTTCTCCACTACCAGCTGCAGCCACTGCAACAGGTGCTGCTGCAGATACTCCCCACTTTTCTTGAAGAAGCTTAGATAATTCAGCTGCTTCTATCACAGACAAATTAGATAACTCATCTACTATTTTATTTAAATCACTCATATTTTTCCTTTCTAAATTATTAATCTTTCTTTTTTGAGTAGTTTTCAACAACCCCTACAATCTCTGTTCCTACCCCATTTAAAATATTAATTAACTGTTGGTGAGGCGCAGTAATACAGCCAACTATTTTAGCTCTTATTTCTTCTAGAGATGGAAGCTTGGCAAGTGCTTCGAATTCTTTGTTTTCTATTATTTTATTATCAAAACTCGCGCTAATGAATTTTAATTTTTCATTTTCGTCACTAAAATTTTTTACAACTTTAATACCAGCAATAGGATCCTTAGAAAAAACTAAAGCAACAGGTCCTGAAAAAAAACCATTTAACTCTTCATAATTTGTGCTTTTAGAAGCCAACTTAGCAAGACTATTTTTTGTTACACAGAATTTTGACCCTGCTTGCTTTACCCTATTTCTAAGTTCCGTAAGCTCCGAACTATCTAGCCCTAAATAATGAGTGACTATAACACCTTCTGAGTTTTCAAAAGAATCTTTCAAGT
>NZIN01000014.1 GCA_002689905.1 Rickettsiales bacterium | reverse complement strand
CAAAAAAGAATTCTTAATAACTACGAAGTTATAAGGAGTGAATTAGTAAAACACGGATCAGGTTTAGAGGAGAAAAAAGAGATTATAGTTTTAACAAAATCAGATTTAATTGATGAAGATAAAATTAAAGTAATTACTAAAAAATTAGAGAAAAAGTTTAATAAAAAAATCTCATCTATATCAATTAATGATATTAATAGTTTAATTACTTTAAAAAACCTACTATTATCTGAAAAAAATAAAAATAAAGAATCGGTTTTAAAAAAATGGAGTCCTTAGAAAAAAAAACTCTTAATAACTCCAAAAGGATAGTTATAAAAGTAGGATCAGCATTAATAATAGGAAATAATACAAACCTAATTAATGAAAAAATACTTGGAAGTATTGTTTCAGAAATAATAAAGCTTAAAAATCAAGGGAAGGAAGTGCTTTTAGTATCTTCTGGAGCACTAGCCTTAGGTAAAAAAAGTCTTAAATTAAAAAAAGAAAATATAAAAGTATCTGAAAAACAAGCTGCAGCTGCAGTAGGGCAAGTATTACTTATTAATGCTTGGAAAAAGATATTCTTAAAAAGTAAAATTCAATGTGGTCAAATTTTATTGACTCACTTAGATGCAGAGATCAGAAGCAGTGCTATTAATGCAAGAAATACCATAGAGTCTTTATTAAAATTGGAGACTATTCCTATTATAAATGAAAATGACACTGTAGCTACCAAAGAGCTTAGATATGGCGATAATGATCAATTAGCGGCTAGAGTAGCACAAATTACTAGTTCTGATTTATTAATATTACTATCTGATGTAAATGGACTTTATACATCCAATCCAAAAAAAAATAAGACGGCTAAGTTAATAAAATATATTAGAAAAATCTCTAAGGATATTGAAAAAAATTCTGAAAATACGTCTTCTTCAATAGCAGTAGGAGGAATGACAACAAAAATTAAAGCCGCTAAAATAGCAATGTCTGCTGGATGCAATATGATTATTACTAGTGGAAAAAAAGTAATGCCTATAAGTTCAATAATAAAAAATAATACATTTACACTTTTTTTAACAAATACAAGCCCAAAAACAGCTAGAAAGAAATGGATATCATCTCAATTAGAAATTAAAGGAAAAGTGATGGTAGATAAAGGAGCTGAAAATGCTTTAATAAAAGGTGCCAGCTTACTTCCAGCAGGAGTAATATCAATATCAGGATCCTTTCAAAAAGGTGACATTATAAATATTATAAATAAAAATAGAGATATAATTTGTATTGGAATAAGTGCTTATCCTTCTAATGATATAAAAATAATTGCTGGATATAAAAGTAATGAAATAGAGAATTTACTGGGTTATCAATCTAGAGATGTTATAATTCATAGAGATGATATGGTTATTAGGAAATAGAATGAATCAAATTAAAGCTAATATAGAGAAAATCTGTAAAAGAACTAAATCTGCCTCATCTATCTTAGGAGAGTCTTCTCATTCAGATAGGAATAAAGCTTTAAAGTTAATATCTTATTATATTTTAAAATATAGAAAGAAAATTATTGCTTCTAACCAAAGAGATATATCATTAGCAAAAAAAAATAAAACACCTGAACACTTATTAGATAGACTTTTACTAAATGAAGAGAGGATTAAAAGTATTGTAAAAGATATCAGTAATGTTATTAAACTAGAAGATCCAATCGGAAAAGTACTTTTAAAAAAACATAGACCTAATGGTTTAAAAATTTCAAAAATTTCAGTCCCACTTGGAGTAATTGCTGTAATCTTTGAGTCTAGGCCTAATGTGGTATGCGATGTAGCGATTCTTTGCATTAAGTCTGGGAATGCTGTTATTCTCAAGGGAGGTAAAGAAGCTCAAAATACAAATGAAACAATAATTAATATAATTCGGAAAGCCCTAGAAAAATCCACTTTAAATAAAAATATTGTCTCATCTTTAGAAAGTTACTCTAGAAATGCTGTCAACTTATTATTTTCTATGAATAAATATATAGATGTATTAGTTCCGAGAGGAGGCAAAGAACTAATCAAAACAGTGAAAGAAAAGAGTACTATACCAGTGTTTTCTCATTTAGATGGAATATGTCATACCTATATAGACAAGTATGCGAATGTCAAAATGGCTGTAGAAGTTTGTGTTAATGCTAAAATGAGAAGAACTAGTATTTGTGGTGCTACAGAAACTATACTTATTCATAAGGATACAGAAAAAAGTATATTACCAAAATTATTAGAAAACCTTTTAGACGCTGGTTGTGAGATAAGAGGTGATAATAATATTACTAAACATAATAAGAATATTAAGAAAGTAAAACAATCAGATTGGGAAAAAGAATACTTAGATGCCATAGTTTCTATTAAGGTAGTAAATAACCTTGAAGAAGCTGTAAATCATATAAATTCCTATAGCTCTAAACACACCGATGCAATTATAACCAATAATATTTCTTGTGCGAACATTTTCTTAAAAAAAATAGAAAGTGCTATTGTAATGCATAACACCTCGACTCAATTTGCAGATGGAGCAGAATTTGGCTTAGGGTCTGAAATTGGAATATCTACTGGAAAGCTTCATGCTCGAGGTCCAGTAGGCACTCAAGAATTAACTACATATAAGTATATAGTAAAAGGAACTGGTCAATTAAGACAATAAACACTAGCAGTCTGTTTAATAATTTAAGTAATTCTAAAATTGGATTATTAGGAGGCAGCTTTGACCCAGCTCATAATGGCCACGTGTATGTTAGTAATCTAGTACTTAATTATTTATCTTTAGATCAAGTCTGGTGGTTAGTTGCACCACATAACCCACTTAAAAATAAAGAACAACTGAATACTATTCAAAAAAGATTACTTAGCACTCATCAAGTAAATAAAAACCATAAAATTAAACCTCAAGCCTTAGAATTAAAAATAGGAACTAAATTTACATACGATACTATAAAAAAGTTACAAATAATAATGCCAAGAGTTAGTTTTTTTTGGATAATGGGAGCAGATAATTTGTATACCATGGATAAATGGTATAATTGGAAAAAAATATTTTATTTATGTCCAATAATAGTAGTTAATAGAAATGGCTTTTATAATAAAGCATTATATTCAAAGCCTGCACAGTATTTTTGGAAAAATAAACTAAGCTTAAGTGAATTAAAAAAAAGTAAAGATCTACCTGTGTGGAGTTTCCTTAATATCAGACCTAATCCCAATAGTTCTACCAATTTAAGAAAAAATATAGGATAATAAAATGGTTTATAAAAATTTCTATTAATATGTATCATAAAATACAAAAAATTCTTACTGATAATAAAGCAAAGGATATTATTCGGATCAATCTTAAAGGTAAATCTAGTATAGCTGAATTTATGATAATCTGTTCAGGAACCTCGAATAGGCATGTAATAGCTTTATCTAACCATTTATTAGATGCTCTTAAAAAAGAAAACCTAAATACCCTAAGTATTGAAGGTAAAAGCAATGGAGACTGGGTTCTCGTAGATGCCGGAGACATCATAATCCATTTGTTTAGAAATGAGGTAAGAGATTACTATGCTCTAGAGAAAATGTGGACTGTTGATGAGATTAGCTCTAATATAACATAAAGACTAAGGCAACTAATATAGTGCAATTTGTTATTTTATTAATTATTATTTTTTCTACTATTTCATTCAAATTATTAATCTCAGATGATCTGAATTATAAGAAGTTAAAAGAGGTTGAAGAAAAATTAATAACCAATAAAGAAACCTATCTCGAGTTAGTTAAAATAGAAAAAGAGATTAAAAGAGATTTAAATAAAACTAATTCCAATATAAAAAAATATAAAAAACTTGTGAGAAAAGGATTTTTTGAAAGAAAATTTCTTGAAAAATTAGTATTTGAAAAACAAAATGCTTTAAAAAAAAATAGAGAAAATAAAAATACTTTAATTAAAAAGCAAAGCCTGCTTTTAAATAATATATTAATTCATCAACACGATAACTATCTATCGGAAATTGAAAAAACTTCTTCTAAAATAATATTTGATAAGACTAATAATTTGATAACATCAAATCAAAGTGAATATATTGAGCTAGAAAGTAAGGTTGATAAATATGAGATTAGTTTAAAAAATTTAAATTCTTCCTTAAATAATATAGAAGTTGCTCTAAATAGCAGGTCTAGTGACCTAGAAGGATTAATTGGTGAAACTATAATTACAAAAATTGAAAAAAAACAAAATATGATTCAGAAAGATAAAATTATAAAAAAAGTTAGTAAAATAAAGTCATTAATTGACGACTTTGAGAGTAATAGAAAAGAAACAGTATTATTTGATGATTTTAAATTTAACTCCTTGAAAGATATTCTTCCTATAAAGAAAATAAATATAAAAAAAATTAAAACCGCAGCTCTTAAAACAGGAATACAGTTATCCGTTTTAAAAGAAACAATTCTAATAGCTCCAAAAAGTAGTTTAGTAGTTTATGCTGATTTTTTTAAAGGATATGGTAATATGATAATATTAGATTTAAGTAATGACTATCACTTAATTTTATCTGGTTTAAGTAATATAAATTGTAAAACTGGAGATTGGCTTGAAAAAGGTATGGTTTTAGGTGATATTAATAATAGTAATAATAATAATTTTTATATGGAATTTAGGTTTAAGGGTAAAACCATAAGTCCAAAAAAGTGGGCTAAGCTTAATTAATTTTTAAGAGGATACAATGTTTAATTTTAGAAACTTATTTATGATCAAACTAACTTTTTTAATAATCAATATAATTGTTGTCTCAAAGCTATATTCAGATGACAACAATGTTTATAAGCAATTAAACCTATTTGGAGAAGTTTATGAAAGAGTTAGAAGTGAATATGTTGAAAAAGTTACAGATAAAGAATTAATTGAAGCTGCAATAGATGGTATGTTGCAGTCATTAGATCCTCACTCTAGCTATTTAAATGCTGATAATTTTAATGAAATGAAAATTCAAACAAAAGGAGAATTTGGTGGTTTAGGTATAGAAGTAACTATGGAAAATGGTTTAGTGAAAGTAGTTTCTCCTATAGATGAAACGCCTGCTGCTAAAGCAGGAATTCAATCAGGTGATTATATTTCTCATATTGATGAAGAACCTGTTATGGGATTAACTTTGTCTGAAGCAGTAGATAAGATGAGAGGCCCTGTAAATACTAAACTAAAAATAACTGTCATAAGAGAAGGTAAAGATTCTTTTGATTTAAGTTTAAAAAGAGCTGTTATTAAAGTTACCTCAATAAAGTCAAAAAAAGAGGATAATGTAGGATATTTAAGAATAACCTCATTTACTCAAAAAACTTATAGGAACTTAGTTAAAGAGTATAAAAAATTAAATTTGAGCATGAATGGTAATATGAAAGGAGTAGTTCTTGATCTTAGAAATAACCCTGGAGGATTACTTGATCAAGCCGTATCAGTTTCAGATGCATTCTTAGATAGAGGTGAAATAGTGTCTACAAGAGGAAGAAATAATGAAGATGAGCAGAGATTTAATGCTTCTAAAGGTGATATTACAAATGGCCTGCCAATTGTAGTTTTAATCAATGGTGGATCAGCTTCAGCATCTGAAATTGTTGCTGGAGCATTAAAAGATCATAAAAGAGGTATATTAATGGGAACAAAAACTTTTGGAAAAGGATCAGTTCAGACTATTATTCCTGTAACAAGCAAGGGAGCTATAAGATTGACCACTGCTAGATATTACACTCCTTCAGGTACTTCAATTCAAGCTAAGGGAATTAGCCCTGACATATACGTACCTCAATCTAAAATAGAAATTATAGAAAAAAATAATTCTAGAAGAGAATCTGATCTTAGAGGTGCTCTAGATAAAGAAAATGATATTGAAGGCAAGGATACTAAAAGTGATATTGAAAAACCAGAAGTTAAGGATTATCAGCTTGATAGAGCAATAGAATTGATAAGGTCTATAGATCTTTATGAAAGCATTAAACAGGCTTCTTAATGAAAAAATCTGAATATTTTGAAAAAGGTTGGAGAATAAGCGTAGGAATTATATTACTCAACCAAGAAAAAAAAATATTTATGGGAGAAAGAATTGACAACAAAGGAGCTTGGCAAATGCCTCAAGGAGGAGTTAATGTGGCAAAAAATGAAAAACTAGAAAATGCTGCCAAAAGAGAACTATACGAAGAAACAGGTGTTAAAAGTGCAGAAATTATAGGCATTAGCAAAAATTGGTATTATTATAATTTACCTGAAGCTCTAAGAAAAAAATTATGGGGAGGAAAATTTGTAGGTCAAAAACAAAAATGGTTTCTTTTTAATTTTATGGGGCAAGATAAGGACATAAACTTGCAAGCTGATAAAAAACCAGAGTTTCATAACTGGAATTGGTTTGAACCTCTTCATATCACTGAGCATATAGTAAGCTTTAAAAAAGAAATTTATAGAAAAATATTACAAGAGTTTAATCTAATAGCAGCTTAAACTAATGTTCCAATGCAAAGCTATTCTCTGATTTAAGTAAATCAATAGAATTAAGCAGACTACTTTTTAATGAATCATCCTTTTCTTCATCAACTTGATTTAATAATTGTGAAATTTTTTCTTCATTAGACTTAACATCAATATCACTAAACTTCTTTATATAATCTACCATTATCATACAAATATTATCTTCTACTTTTACGAAACCACCCGAAACAAAATAAACAATTTTATCGCTATTATCTAATTCAAAAACTTCTATTTTCCCTGCTCTTAAATATGTAATTAAAGGCGCATGTTCAAACATTGCTGCAAAATCACCCTCTTCTCCAGGTAAAACTACCATTTCAGAATTACCACTATAAATTTCTTGATCAGGAGATATAATTTTTGTCTTAATTAATCCTGCACTCATTTAAGCGCTCTCTTTAGCCATTTTTTTTGCTTTTTCTAAAGCCTCATCTATAGTACCTACCATATAAAATGCTGCTTCCGGAATATCATCATACTTTCCAGCACATAAATCTTTAAATCCTTTAATTGTATCTGCTATTTCAACAAATTTACCAGGAAAGCCAGTAAAAACCTCAGCTACGTGAAATGGCTGAGATAAAAATCTTTGTATTTTTCTAGCTCTGGCAACTACTAATTTATCCTCTTCAGATAATTCATCCATACCCAAAATTGCAATTATGTCTTGTAAAGATTTATATGTTTGTAAAATTTTTTGTACATCTCTAGCTACATTATAATGTTCTTCTCCCAAAACTCTAGGATCTAATATTCTTGAGTTTGAGTCTAATGGATCAACTGCTGGGTATATACCTAATTCAGCAATTTGCCTAGAAAGAACTGTTGTGGCATCTAAATGACTGAAAGACGTTGCAGGTGCTGGATCCGTTAAATCGTCTGCTGGAACATAAATTGCCTGAACAGAAGTTATTGATCCTTTATTAGTAGAGGTTATTCTTTCTTGCAATGCACCCATATCTGTTGCGAGAGTAGGCTGATAACCAACTGCTGAAGGTATTCTCCCTAAAAGAGCAGATACTTCAGATCCAGCCTGAGTAAATCTAAATATATTATCAACAAAGAATAGTACGTCTTGACCCTCTTCATCTCTGAAATATTCAGCCATTGTCAGACCAGATAAAGCTACTCTTGCTCTTGCCCCTGGAGGTTCATTCATTTGTCCATAAACTAATGCTGCTTTTGAATCTTTACTTCCTGGTTTTATAACTCCAGATTCTATCATTTCATGATATAAATCATTACCTTCTCTAGTTCTTTCTCCCACTCCTGCAAAAACAGAGTAACCACCATGTCCTTTAGCAACATTATTTATCAACTCCATAATTAATACAGTTTTTCCTACTCCGGCTCCACCAAACAACCCAATTTTCCCTCCTTTTGAGTATGGAGCCAATAAGTCTACAACTTTAATACCAGTAACAAGCATTTCCGTATTTGTAGATTGTTCAATATATTTTGGTGCTGCTCTATGTATAGGATAGGTTTTCTTAGTTTTAATTTCTCCTATTTCATCAATAGGTTCACCCACCACGTTTGTAATTCTTCCTAATGTTTCAGGACCAACCGGTACTTGTATTGGAGATCCTGTATCAGATACTTCTGCTCCTCTTTTAAGTCCCTCAGTAGCTGACATGGCAATTGACCTTAATGTATTTTCACCTAAATGTTGTGCTACTTCTAACACTATTCTATTATTTGCAACCTTAACATGTAAAGCATTTAGAATAGGTGGTAAGTCATCCTCAAACTCAACATCTACTACTGGTCCTATTATTTGTTTAATTTTTCCTAAGTTTTTACTCATTAGTTTCTCCAATTTATTATAAAGCTTCTGCTCCAGAAATTATTTCAATTAGCTCTTTCGTAATTATTGCTTGTCTTTGTCTATTATATTTTAAAGAAAGGCTATCTATCATTTCACCTGCATTTCTAGTAGCATTATCCATGGCTGCCATTCTAGCACCTTGTTCACTGGCTCTTGATTCTAGAATAGCTTTATACATTTGTACTATAAAGTTTTTCGGCAATATCTTTGAAAGTACCTCTTCTTCATTAGGTTCATATTCGTAAAACCTATCAGTAGGCTTATCTTCATTAATTTCACTTGCTATTTTTTTTCGATAGGGAATAAGCATTTCAACCTTCACCTCTTGTGAAATTACACTTTTGAAGTAATTATAAAATAATAAACATTCTTGAAAGTTATTTGCATAAAAGCCATTTAAAATAGTCTTACCAAAATTTTCAGCTGATTGATAATCTATTTCTCCTACTGGTAAAAACTTCAATTCAAAGTTAAATAAGTTCTCATATAATCCTGAAAGCACATCATAACCTTTTTTGCCTAAACAAATTAAGGTAATAGAACAATTTTCCTTTTGTAACTGAGCTACTTTTTTCTTCACTCCTTTAACAACATTAGAGTTTAAACCTCCACAAAGTCCTCTGTCAGAGGATACTACTATAATTAATGAATTTTTTTTATTAGGAGATTTACTCCCTAAAAGTGGATGGTCTAAATATTCACTAGAGTTAACTAAGCCATTAACTATATCGTCTAATCCTGAACTATAGCTTCTTCCTCTCTCAGCAAGAGATTGTGCCTTTTTAAGTTTAGAAGCTGCAACCATTTTCATAGCTTGAGTGATCTTTTTAGTAGATTTAACACTATCAATTCTATTCCTTAAATCTTTTAACGATGGCATTTACTTATCTAGCTCTTTTACAAAATTGGATTTTATATGATCTAATGCTTTTTTTAAATCCTTAGTAAGTGTTTCATCCAAAGCTAACTTACTTTTTATATTTTTAATGATTTCTTTATAATTTTTCTTGATCTCAGCAAGTAAATATTCTTCAAAAGCTCCAACATTAGCTACTTTTAAGTCGTCTAAATAGCCATTAACACCTGCAAAAATTATTACAATTTGATCTTCTATTGCTAAAGGAGAATATTGCCCTTGTTTCAGAAGCTCTGTTAATCTTTCACCTCTATTTAATAGCTTTTGTGTAGAAACATCCAAGTCTGAACCAAATTGGGCAAAGGCAGCCATTTCTCTATATTGAGCCAACTCTAATTTAATTGATCCTGCTACTTGTTTCATTCCTTTAACCTGAGCAGCTGATCCTACTCTACTTACTGATAAACCTACATTAATGGCGGGTCTTATACCCTGGTAGAATAAGTCTGTTTCTAAAAATATTTGACCATCCGTGATAGAAATGACATTAGTTGGAATATACGCTGATACGTCTCCAGCTTGTGTTTCTATTATAGGTAAGGCAGTAAGTGAACCAGAACCATTATCTTTATTTAATTTTGCAGCTCTTTCTAATAGCCTCGAGTGAAGGTAAAAGACATCTCCGGGATATGCCTCTCTGCCTGGAGGCCTTCTTAATAAAAGTGACATTTGTCTATAAGCAACTGCTTGTTTTGATAAGTCATCATAAATAATAAGAGCGTGCATGCTATTATCTCTAAACCATTCTCCTATTGTACATCCTGTGTATGGTGCTAAATATTGCAGGGGAGCTGGATCAGATGCAGTAGCAGCTACCACGACTGTATATTCTAATGCTCCTTGTTCCTCTAAGGTTTTTACTATTTGAGCAACTGTTGATCTTTTTTGTCCCACTGAAACATAAATACAAAATAATTTATCTTTATCATTTTTAGATTTATTTTTTTCCTTTTGATTAATTATTGTATCAATTGCAACAGCAGTTTTACCTGTTTGCCTATCCCCAATAATAAGCTCTCTTTGTCCTCTTCCTACTGGTACCAAGGCATCTATTGCCTTTAGTCCTGTTTGCATTGGTTCAGAGACCGATTCTCTAGGTATGATCCCCGGAGCTCTAACATCAACCATTTTTCTTTCTTTTGTTTTAATAGCCGATTTGCCATCAATTTCTAAACCCAGACCATCCACTACTCTTCCTAATAATTCTTTACCTACAAACGTGTCTACAATTCTTCCTGTCCTTTTGACGGTATCACCTTCTTTAATATTTCTATCATCACCAAAAATAACTACACCAACGTTATCTTCTTCTAAATTTAACGCCATTCCTAGAGTTTTATCAGCAAACTCAACCATTTCACCAGCACTAACTTCTTCTAGTCCGTAAACCCTAGCGATTCCATCTCCAACTGACAGAACTTTTCCCGTTTCTTCTGTTTTTACATCAAGATCAAATTTTTCTATTTGCTCTTTTAAAATTGAAGATATTTCAGATGAACTTAAATTCATTAATTTACTCCCTTAGTAATACTATTTAGTTTTAATATTTTATTTCTTATAGACGCATCTATTAAATTTGACCCAGAACTTAGTATTATACCCCCTATAATGTTTTTATCAATACTACTAGTGATATTAAGCTTCTTTTTTGTTCTTTTAGAAAGAATATTTTTAAGTTTAGATAAGACCTCCTCACTTATGGGTATAGCAGAGGTTAAACTCACATTAACTTCTTCATGCATCGATTCAACAAGATTCTGAAAAGAATATAAAGCTCCTAACAAAGCTTTTAGCCTGCCATTGTTGGCCATTACTTTAAAAAAAGAAAAAACTTCGCCGCTGACTCTTATTTTTTTATTATCCTTATCACTAAAAAGACTATTAACTATGCCTAGTTGATTTTTTGAACTTAATAAAGGACTACAAAAAATATGATTAAACTTTTCATTATCTGTCATAAAATTAAGTAGACTGGAAATTTCATCGTATATTTTTTTTTCAGCTGACTTATCAGCAGCTAGCTTAAAAAGTGCTTTACTATACCTTCTTGAAACTTCTGAATTATATTGTATTTTTTCTGTCATATATATATCTATCTAATAAGAATTTATCTATCACACCATATAGATAGTTGCAATATAGAATACTAAAATATTAAAAAAAACTTAAAGGATCTACATCAATTTTCATTTTAGCCTTATTACTTAAAATTGTATTGAAGTTATATTTTCTTAATACTTTTTGTACAAGAAAAGCCTGATTCGTTTTTATTAATATTCTATAACGGTATTCATTCTTTATATACTCTATGGGAGCAGGAATTGGACCTAATACTATTATACCTTTGATAGGCTCTAACATTTTTTTAATATCTATAGATATTTTTCTTAGGAATGTAATATTTTTACTGTTTAATATTATCGCTACTAACTTAGAAAAGGGTGGTAATGCTATTTTTTTTCTTAGTGCTAATTCTCTTTCATAAAAAGCATCTCTGTTATTTAATATTATATGCTTTAATAAATAATTCTTAGTGTCATAAGTCTGTATATATACTTCACCTGTTTCTTCATCTCTGCTAGTTCTTCCTGAAACTTGTTGGGTTAATTGGAAAATTTTTTCATTAGTTCTAATGTCAGTGTTGTAAAACCATAAATCAAAATCTAATATAAATACACTATCTAACTTTAAAAAATTAAAGCCTTTACTAATTATTTGCGTTCCTATAATAATTTTAATTTTACCTTTTTCAATATCATGCAAAACCTCTGAAAAATTATTTTTTTTAATACTATCTGAAGATAATGATATAATACTAATGTTTTTAAACTCTTTACTTATCTCCTCTGTGACCTTTTCAATACCAAAACCTAAACTAATCTTTTTGTTATCGGCTTTACAATTACTACATTTTACATTTATTACTTGTTCTTGAGCGCAATGATGACATATAAGTTTTTTTCGGCTCTTATGATAAACTAAATTTATATCACAACTATTACATGTTTCTTTTTTTCCACACTTTGAACAAATGGTAATTGGGGCATATCCTCTTTTATTTATTAGTATTAATACTTGCTTGTCTAGAGTAATTTTTTCTTTTAAAATTTTTAGAGTAGTTTCTCCTAAAACCTTATTTTTGCTATACTTCATATTTATTAAAAAAGTTTTTGGATCTCCAGCTTTACCATATCTTTGATGAAGACTCACATAGTTGTATTTTTTTTTTTAAAATTACTATAGGTTTCTAAAGAAGGAGTAGCAGATACTAATATAATATTGTTATTATTTATTTTTGATTTTACTATAGCCATATCTCTAGCATGATAAATCGGATTTTCTTCCTGTTTATAAGAAATATCATTCTCTTCATCTACAATTATAATGCCTAAATTTGAAAAGGGTAAAAATACTGATGATCTTGCTCCTACCACTACTATTGTCTCTCCCTCTATAGCAGATTGCCAAATTTTTTTTTTTTCTGATAGTCTAATAGTTGAATTCCATACGAAAGGATAAAAACCAAAAGTCTCAAAAAATCTATTTGTCCACTGATTACTTAGTGCAATTTCTGGTATCAGCACAAGAACTTGTTTTCTTTCTTTTAAATGCTGTTTAATTATTTTAAAATAAACTTCTGTTTTGCCACTTCCGGTAAGACCATCTAAATATATGGGCTTGCACTTTTTTTTTTTAAATTGATCTAAAATATAATTATATGCATTTCTTTGTACAGTATTTAATTTTTTAATTTTAATCTGTCTAAGGTCTACTTTAAAGTTCTTTGATTCAATTATATTTTCAATCTCTACTATACCTTTTTTTATTAAGTTATTAATAAATTGATTAGAAAAATTATTTGATTCAAGTAATACTTGCTGTGAATTTTTCTTTCCTATTAAATTTAAAAAATTGTTTTGTTTTTTTGTTAACCTTGACCCAACTAAATCTTTAACTTTATATTTTTTGACAGTTTTTGGTTTTAAAAATTTACTATCTGATATTATTAATTTTAATGCAAGTCCTAGACTACATAAATTATATTCACTTACCCATTTAAAAAAATCTATATTTTTAAGGTCCAGAGTGTAATATTCATAATACTCCTCTATTTCTTTGATATGGAATTTTTGAAATGGTTTTGAATTATGGACTTTTAATACACAACCTAATACTAGTTTTTTTCTAATACTGACAGTTATCAAGTTGCCTACCTGAAGTTTAGTCTTACTAAAATACAGTAAAGTTTTATCAAGATTATAGGCTAATACAATATCATAGTAATGTTTTTTTATGCTTTCTATTTTGTTCATTTTATTTAATATAATTTATATCAATATATTTTACAAAAAGGTATTTAAATGAAATTCTTTGTAGACACAGCAGACATTGAAGAAATAAGTGAACTTTCTAATATAGGCATTATAGATGGAGTAACAACAAACCCGTCATTAATTTATAAATCAGGTAAAGATTTTAAAGAAGTCATAAAAGAAATAGCAAAAATTGTCTCTGGGCCTATCTCAGCTGAAGTTACATCTTTAGATAAAAATGAAATGATTAGTCAAGGAACAGAGCTTTCTAAAATTGCAAATAATATAGTTATTAAAGTTCCTCTAACGGAACATGGTTTAATTGCTTGTAAAACACTAAGTCAAAAATCTATTAAAGTAAATGTTACTCTATGTTTTTCTTCATCTCAGGCTATACTAGCTGCTAAAATGGGTGCTTCTTATATATCTCCTTTTATAGGTAGATTAGATGATATTAGTGGTGAAGGACTTAATCTCATAGATGAAATAGTTACAATTTATGAAAATTACCCTGATACCTTGAAAACAAAAGTATTAGTTGCCTCAATTAGAAGTCCTTTACAAGTTTCACAGGTTGCTCAGATGGGAGCAGATGTAGCTACTATTCCTACAAAAATAATTAAACAAATGATAAAGCATCCTTTAACTGATACTGGTCTTAAAAGCTTCATGGAAGATTGGGGAAAAACAGGACAAACTTTTTGACCTCTAAAAAGGATTTTCCGAAAAGCATAGAATCACTATGCTCAACTAAAACTATAAAAGTATATAATAATTGGATGGGATGGCTTTCGGACCAAAAAGGCTATAGTAAAAATACTATTTGCAGTTATTCCTATGATTTTAAATATTTTCTAAACTTTCTGTCCTCTCATATATCATCCAACAATATAGAAATAGTTGATTTTAAAGACCTTAAAATTAGAGATTTTAGGTCTTGGTTATCTTATTTAAAAAATAATAACCCAAATCTTAAGGCTAGATCTTTAGCTAGATCTAGAGCAAGTATAAAATCTTTTTATTTTTACTGTATTCT